>JBAZFE010000025.1:0-13804 GCA_041653555.1 Candidatus Omnitrophota bacterium | reverse complement strand
ATCGGCAGGCCTTTCCTTCGACGTGGCGGTTGCGCCTGGTGAGGCAAATACATTCATAGTGCAGACGCCCGCAGGTATATTGGCTGATTTTAACGCCGACCTATCAAGACAAACAGGCTTCTGGAAGAATGAGCTCAACAGGGTCTACATAGATATCCCCGAGACACGTATCACGGATGTCATGAGGACGAACATCGCTTATATCCTCATCAATAAGGACGGGCCGTGGATCAAGCCTGGCTCGCGCAACTACAACCATTCCTGGATACGCGACGGCGCGTTGACGAGCGCCGCGCTCCTGAGGATGGGCATAAATGACGAGGTCAAGCAGTGGCTCGATGCGGTATCCTCCAAGGTCATGGACAACGGCTATGTCCCGTATATCGTGTTCGAGGGCGGCAATCCCATCGGCCTTAACGACAACGGCACCGGCGAAGGCGTTGAGTGGGATTCGCAGGGGGAGTATGTATATGCCGTCAGGAACTATATAGATTATTCGGGGGACAAGGCGTACCTGCCGACGGTCTATCCGAAGGTCCTGAAAGCCCTTGAGTTCACGCGCAACTTAAGGCACCGCAACATGACCGATGAGTTCAAGAGCGATGTGAAGAAGAAACCCTATTACGGCATCCTGCCCAAGTCTAACAGCCATGAGGGGTATTACCCGGCTCAGCACAGCTACTGGGATGATTTCTTCGCGATAAGGGGATTCAAGGACGGCATATATCTCGCGGAGCTGATGGGAGACGCCGAGAGCGCGGATTGGATGACGAAGGAGCTCGATGATTTCCGCAAATGCCTGTACGAGTCGATACGGCTGGTCGTCGAGAGGGACAGGCTCGATTATATCCCTGGCTGCGTTGAGAAGGGCGATTTCGACGCCACCTCGACGGCCATAGCTATAGTGGCTGCGGGCGAGCTGGAATACATGCCCAAGGAACTGCTTAAGAAGACGTTCGACAAGTACTATACCGAATTTTGCAAAGGCATGGTAGCCGGCCAGGAGAGGACGTTCACGCCGTACGAGGTGCGGACGGCAAACGCTTTCTTCAAGATGGACCAGCGCAACCGCGGATTGACAATGCTCAGGTATTTCCTGAAGGATTCGGTAAGGCCTTACGCCTGGAACCACATGGCCGAGGTCGTCCACGCGAAAGTGCGCGCGCCCTCGTATATCGGCGATATGCCGCATACATGGGTGGGATCGGGTTATGTCGACGCGGTGCGCACTATGTTTGTTTATGAGGACGACGGCAAGCTCATCCTCGGCGCGGGCCTTGATCCGGAATGGTTCGAAAAGGGCATAGAGGTAAAAGAGATGCCTACGCTCTACGGGAAGATCTGCTATAAGATCATTAAGGCAGGCGATAAGATAGAATATTTTATCTATGGCAACGCAAAGCCGCCGAAGGGTTTTAAGTTCGTGCTGCCGAAGGAATTGAAGGGCTGCAGCCTCGAAGAGATGAAAGCAAAAAAGTGATCGTAGACATACATACTCACGCCTGGCCCGGGAAGGTTTCGCAGAAGGCGAGGGAGAGACTTGAGTCGCTCTTCGGGGTGAAGATGATCTGCGATCCCACGGAATACGGCCTGCTGGAACACATGGACAAGAACGGCATCGACGTGAGCGTAATATGCTCGGTCGCTACAAAGCCGGAGCAAGTGCCGGCGATAAATGATTGGCTCTTTAGCGTCAGGAGCAAACGTTTAAGGGTCTTCTGCGCGTTCCATCCCGCATACGCAGGCTGGAGGGATGAGCTGAAGAGGATAAGGGACAAAGGCGACGGGATAAAGCTGCAGCCGGAGTTCCAGGGTTTTTACGTCGACGACGAGAGCGTATTCCCGGCATACGGAGAGATGGAGAAGGCCGGCCTGCCGGTACTCTTCCATTGCGGCGAGGAGCTTTCCGGGACGATGCAGGTGAGATCGTCCCCGTCTCGCGTCACCAAGGTAAAAGATAAGTTCCCGGGCCTCAGGATGATCGGCGGGCATTTCGGCGGTTTCAGGTTATGGGACGAAGTGAAGAAGCACCTTCTCGGCAAGGACATCTATCTCGATACATCCTTTTTTTTCGGGTTCCTGCCAAAGGAGGAGACGAGGGAACTGTTATTATCCCACAGGCCTGACAGGCTGTTATTCGGAACGGATTTCCCGCTCAGGGACCAGAAGAAGGACCTGGATTATATCTGCGGCCTTGACATTGACGGTGGGCTTAAGGATAAAATACTCTCATCGAACGCAAGAATTTTGTTGAAATTGGCTTAATTGTCTTTACAAAAAGTGGCCGGAATCGTATAATAATTCAGTCATCAGGCAGTTCCCTGCCTATAAATATTTGAAAGAAAATCCCTCAAAGCTCCGTCTATATGTATGGTGACAGGAGCGCAAACCATATAAACCTTAAGGAGGGAACAAATATGGTAAAGAAGGACGAGAAAGAAGTGAAAAAAGAAGAGAAGCAGCAGGAGAGGGATAAGGTAGCCGGCGAGAGGACGAAAGCGCTTGAATTGGCGTTGGCGCACATCGAGAAACAATTCGGCAAGGGCTCCATTATGAAGCTTGGACAAGAGCCCCATTACAAGGTCGAGTGCATTCCCACAGGCGCCCTGTCGCTTGACCTGGCCATAGGTATCGGAGGCGTGCCGAGGGGGCGCGTCATAGAGATATACGGGCCCGAGTCTTCAGGCAAGACCACGCTCTCTTTAAGCATAGTCGCTGAAGCGCAAAAGGCGGGCGGCGTAGCTGCTTTTATCGACGCGGAGCACGCGTTCGATTCCACATACGCGAAGAAGCTCGGCGTGAACATCGACGAACTTTTGATATCTCAGCCGGATTCGGGCGAACAGGCCCTGGAAATATGCGAGACGCTGGTAAAATCAAGCGCGGTGGACATAGTAGTCGTAGATTCCGTCGCCGCCCTGGTCCCGAGAGCCGAAATAGAGGGCGAGATGGGAGATTCACACATGGGCCTGCAGGCGAGGCTTATGTCCCAGGCCTTGCGCAAACTGACATCATCTATCAGTAAATCCAAGACCTCGGTCATATTTATAAACCAGATACGCGAGAAGATCGGCGTCATGTTCGGGAACCCCGAGACGACTCCCGGCGGGCGCGCTCTTAAGTTCTATGCGTCGGTAAGGCTGGATATAAGGCGCATAGATAACATAAAACTGAACGACGTATCTGTCGGAAGCCATGTAAGGGTAAAGGTCGTGAAGAATAAGGTTGCCGCGCCTTTCAGGCAGGCTGAGTTCGATATAATATATAATGAAGGGATCTCCCGCGCGGGCGATATTATCGATCTGGCAGTAAACCTGGAGATCATCGCAAAGAGCGGTTCATGGCTTATTTACGGCGACCAGAAGATCGGCCAGGGCAGGGAGAACGCCAAGGCATTCCTCAAGGAAAATCCTAAACTCCTGCATGAGCTGGAAAAGAAGATCAGAGAGAAGACGATAGCATAGACGAAGGACGCTAATATCGGTACAGAAGAAGAGGCATTGAATAAAGCGAGGGCGGATGCCTTAAGGCTATTAAGGTTCCGCCCGCGCAGCGTCAAGGAGATGGCCCAGCGGCTGAAACAAAAGGGCCATCGCGGCATTATAATAGCGCGGGCGATCGATGAACTTGAAGCCAAGAACCTGCTTGACGACAGGATCTTCGCGAAGCTCTGGATAGGAGACCGGATCTCGCTTAAGCCCTCGGGGAAAAGTCTTATAGTCAGGGAGCTCAGGGCAAAAGGCCTGGATGAAGGGACGATAAGCGCGGCATTCGCGGAGTATGAAGGCCTGTTTGACGAAGCGGAGATCGCCGGCCCTCTTGTCAGAAGGAAGATAGCGGGTTTAAAAGGGCTTGATCCCGAGAAGGCGAAGAAGAGGATATTTGATTTTTTGAGCCGCAGGGGTTTTTCCTCCAATACGATATGGAAGCTCATAAAGGAAAACTATGACTACGGACCAGCTGAGGAGTAAATTCCTCAAATATTTTGGATCTAAAGGCCATCCGGTCATCGCCTCGGATTCGCTCGTGCCTAAGGATGACCCTACGGTCCTCTTCACAAGCGCCGGCATGAACCAGTTCAAGGATTATTTCCTCGGCAAGAGGAGAGACCTTAAACGCGCCGCAAGCTGCCAGAAGTGCCTGCGGACCGGCGACCTGGATAATGTCGGCAAGACACCGTCGCATCACTCCTTATTTGAAATGCTCGGGAACTTCTCCTTCGGCGATTACTTCAAGGAAGAGGCGATCGCCTGGGCATGGGAGTTCCTGACCAAAGAACTCGGGATGAAAGAGAAGGACCTCTGGGTGTCCGTGTATAAGGACGACGAAGAGGCTTACGGGATATGGAAAGACAAGATCAAGGTGCCGGAGAGCAGGATCATCAAGTTCGGGGCTAAGGACAACTTTTGGCCTGCCAACGCGCCCGAGGAAGGCCCGAACGGGCCCTGCGGACCCTGCTCGGAGATATATTTTGACCGCGGCGAGAAGTACGGCTGCGGAAAACCGGGCTGTAAGCCCGGCTGCTGCCGCAGGCATGTCGAGGTCTGGAACCTCGTCTTTACCCAGTTCAACAGGGTCGGGCCCAATATGCTCGAGCCGCTGCCCAACAAGAACATAGATACGGGGATGGGTCTGGAACGCCTGGCTTCAGTTATGCAGGGCGTTCCTACGAATTTCGATACGGATATCTTCAAGCCGATCATAGATGAGATAAGGCAGCTGACGGAAAGGGACGACCCTTCGCATATAAATGCCATCGCGGACCACGTGAGGGCTGCCGTACTATGCATAGCTGACGGCGTTCTTCCTGCAAATACCGGGAGGGGATATGTGCTGAAGACGCTTATTAGGCGCTCCCTGGTGCACGGAAAATTCCTGGGCTTGAACGAACCTTTTCTATATAAATTAGTGGACAGTGTCGTGCGCGCGATGAAGGGCGGGTACCCGGAGATCGGAGAACGCCGGGAGAACATAAGTGTGATCATTAAATCCGAGGAAGTTAAATTCTTCCAGGTTAACGAGGACGTCAGGACAGACCTGGAGAACCTCTCCGCGGAACTGAAGGCGGCCGGGAAGGTGACCATGCCGGGCGACAGGATCTTCTATTTCCATGACACCCGCGGATTGCCGATCGACCTTATCAGGGAATTCGCCGCGGAAGAAGGCCTGAAGCTAGACCTGGAAGGATATGAGAATTTGATGGAGGGACAGCGCAAGAAGTCCCGCGGCGCTACAAAGCTTACGGGCGAGGTCTTCGCGGAGACACTTACCGCGGCAGTGCTGGGCACAGGGACCGGGTCGGAGTTTATAGGTTATGATAAACTTGAATCATCCTCTTCGATAATCGCACTGATAAAGGATAATAAGGTTGTGAATTCTGTAAAGGGCCCTTCGGATTTTGCCGTCATGCTTGATATTACGCCGTTCTACGGAGAGACCGGCGGCCAGGTCGGGGATACGGGCGTGCTTGAGGGCAAGGGATTTAAGATCAGCGTGACCGATACAAAGTCGGCCGAGAAGATACCTGTCCATATTTGCAGCATAAAAGAAGGAGAGGTGAAGGCCGGCGATAGGGTGAAGGCCGTCGTAGACAGCGGGAGGAGGATGGCTATTGCCCGCCATCACACGGCGACCCACCTGCTCCAGGCTGCATTGCGGAAGGTCCTCGGCCAGCATGTGCACCAGTCGGGTTCCCTGGTAGCCCCGGAGAAGCTCAGGTTCGATTTCACGCATTTTAAGCCGATGAGCGCGGAAGAGATAGCTGCCGCGGAATCGATCGTGAACGAATATATCCGCGATAACGCGGGCCTCAGCGTGCAGGTGATGGATATCGATGAAGCGAAGAAGACGGGCGCGACCGCGTTATTCGGCGAAAAATACGGAAAAAACGTGCGCGTTGTCGACGTAAAGGGCATATCAAAGGAATTTTGCGGGGGAACGCATTTAAAGGCGACCGGCGAGATAGGCATATTTAAGATCACGGCGGAGGAATCTGTTGCCGCCGGCATAAGAAGGATAGAGGCTGTGGCGGGCGAGGCGGCCTACAATAAGATAAAGGAATCCGAGGAGATCCTGAGGGAAGTTGCGGATTCACTCAGGGTAAAGCCAGGAGACCTCCCGGCCCAGATCGATAACCTTTTGAACAAGGTATCCGAGCTGGACAAGAAGCTCAAGTCTTACCAGGCGGAAAGCCTGGGCGAAAAGGCAAAAGAGCTTGTTTCGGAAAAGGAATTGTCGGATAATGGTATTACGGTCGTGGCTAAGAGGCTTGACGGTTATGCGCCTGACACCCTCGTTAACCTTACCGATGCCGTAAAGAGATCGTTAAATACCTGTTCGGTCTCTTTACTTGCAGGCGCTTATGAAGGCAAGGCTTTTATTGTAGTAGGCGCCACCGATGACTTGGCAAATTGCGGCGTCGATTCCCGCGCGATAATAAAGGTGATGTCTTCGGTGATATGCGGCGGCGGAGGAGGCAGGCCGGACCTCGCGCAGGCCGGAGGCAAAGATATCTCAAAATTGGATGAAGCGCTGAAGGCGGGCCTGATCGCCGTAAAGGAAATCAAAAAATGAAGATAGTTAAATTAGGCAGTAAGGAGTTCGAGAAGCTTTGCAGCCGGTATAATAACCGCAAGAAAAGGGTGTCGGACAGCGTAAGCAAGATCGTCGAGGACGTGAGGCTGAACGGCGATGAGGCCGTCATAAAGTACACGCGCAAGTTCGATAAGGTGAAGCTCTCCGCGAAGCAGCTTCGCGTCACGGAAGGCGAGGCAAGCGGCGCGTTCCAGGACATAGATTCCGAGTTCATCTCCGAGCTGAAGAATATCATAGACAATGTCACAAAATTCTATAAGAAGCAGGTAAGGAACAAGAAATCCTGGAGGATAGTCGAGGAGGATGGCGTCGTTCTGGGAGAAAAATACGAACCGATAGAAAAGGTGGGCATATACGTGCCTGCGGGGACCGCGCCGCTCGTATCGACGGTATATATGACCGTATTGCCCGCGAAGGTTGCGGGCGTAAAATCGATAGTGCTCTGCACGCCTCCGAACAAGTTCCAGAGCGTCGATCCTTACATACTGGCGGTTGCGAACCTTCTTAAGGTCGACGAAGTCTATAAGGTCGGCGGGGCGCAGGCGATCGCGGCCATGGCATTCGGGACTAAGACGATACCGAAGGTCGATAAGATAATCGGCCCCGGCAACGATTATGTGACCGAGGCGAAAAGGCAGGTATTCGGTTATGTCGATATAGACATGATAGCCGGACCTTCAGAGGTCGTAGTTATGGCCAACAGGTCGACAAACCCGCTTTTCGTGATCAAGGACCTCGAAGCGCAGAGCGAACACTTCAAGGGATTGCCGATCCTCGTGACCACTTCTAAGCCGCTGGCGAAGATGGTCAAGAAAGAGGTAGCTAACGGATATATCATAATCGCGAAGAACATGGAAGAAGGCTGCGATATCGTGAACCGCATAGCGCCGGAACACCTCCAGATAATGGTGAAGAACCCGCAGAAATGGCTTAAGAAAATAAATAACGCGGGCGCCATATTCCTGGGCCAGTATTCCCCGACCGCTGTAGGAGATTATGTAGCCGGGCCGAGCCATGTCCTGCCGACAAGCGGGACCGCGCGCTTCTTCTCCGGATTGGGTATCGAGGATTTCATGAAGTCCTCGCACATAGTGTCATATTCCAGGAAAGCCCTGGAGAAGGCCAAGAAGTCCATCGAGAAGATGACGAAGCTCGAGGGCCTAAACAAGCACTTAGAATCCATTAAAGTGAGGTTCTAGATGAAGAAGAGGTCCGTTAAGCATAAGCGTAAGACGACGGAAACCGATATCGCGGTTGTACTTAATCTCGACGGAACGGGGAAGTTCCGCGTCTATACCGGCATAGGATTCCTCGACCATATGCTTTCGCTCTTCGCGAGGCACGGCTGTTTCGACCTAAAGTTGATCGCAAAGGGCGACCTTGATGTGGATATACATCATACGAACGAAGATGCGGGCATAGCTCTCGGGGAAGCTTTTTCGAAAGCGATAGGGAACAAGAAAGGGATACGCCGTTTCGGGTCGATGGATGTCGCGGTCCCTATGGAAGAGGCGCTCGCGCGGATAGCCCTCGACATCAGCGGAAGGCCTTCGCTGTATGTCCGCTGCACGGGCAAAGCGGTGCCGCCCACACTGCTCGACAGGCAGGGATATAACCTTTCGAGCGCGAAGCAATTCTTGGAAGCCTTTGTCAGGAATGCCGGAATTAACCTTCACATAGAATACCGCGGCGAGGACCTGCACCATGTGCTCGAGGCGATATTCAAGGCGTTAGGCAGGGCCTTATGCGACGCGACAAGGATAGACCCGAGGGTGAAAGGGGTCCCTTCGACAAAAGGACGGTTATGAAGCAAAAGATAGTCGTAGTAGACTACGGCATGGGCAACCTCAGGAGCGTATCTAAAGCCCTCGAGGCGTCAGGCGCAAGGGTCATAATATCCGACAGGCCGTCGGAGATACTTAAGGCCGACAAGCTGGTCTTCCCGGGCGTCGGGGCTTTTAAGGACGCGGTATCGGAACTCAGGTCGCGCAGGATCGCCGGGCCGATCAGGGAGTTCATTGACGGCGGGAGGCCGTTCCTTGGGCTGTGCCTAGGGCTGCAGTTGCTTTTAGATAAAAGCGAAGAGGCCGGCTCATGCAAGGGCCTGGGCATCATCGAGGGAAAAGTCCTGAAGTTCAGGTCAAAAGAACTTAAGATACCCCACATGGGATGGAACCAGCTTTCCGGTATCCGGGGCGGCTGCCCGCTTTTTAAGGGAGTCCCCGAGGGCTCATATGTCTACTTTGTGCATTCTTATTACGCGCTGCCTGAAGATAAGCGGACTATCAGCGCATACACTGATTACGGGGTAAAGTTTGCGTCGGCTATATGGTCGGGAAATGTTTACGCCACACAGTTCCATCCTGAGAAGAGCCAGGCCCTGGGGCTTAAAATCATGAGGAATTTCGTAAAGATATGATCGTAATACCTGCTGTAGATATAAGGGGCGGCAACGTAGTAAGGCTTTTCAGGGGCGATTTTTCGAAGGAGACGGTATACTCCAGCGATCCCGTCAAGACGTCGCTCTGGTGGCAGAGCGAGGGCGCGAAAAGGCTGCATGTGGTAGACCTCGACGGCGCGCTTGAAGGGAAATTGAAGAACCTCGACTGGGTAAGGAAGATAACCGCATCGCTCGATATCCCGATAGAGGTCGGCGGCGGGATCAGGACCGAATCCGACTTGCAGACCGTGATAAGGGCCGGTGCGTCGTACGCTATCCTTGGCACTAAGGCATGCGAGGACGAGGAGTTCCTGAAGAAAGCTATAGACAGGTATAAGGAGAAGATAATAGTAAGCCTGGATGTGAAGGACGGATACCTGCAGACCAAGGGATGGGTAAGCCCGACCGAGATCAAGGCTATAGATTTTGCGCAGAGGATAAAGATGTTCGGCGTGCAGACGGTCGAATACACCGATATATCAAGGGACGGCACGCTGCAGGGCCCGGGCTTCGGCAACATCCTGAAATTCCTCGGGGAAGTGAAGATAGACATGATAGTCTCGGGCGGCATATCGACGCTCGCGGACCTGAGGATATTGAGGGATTATAACAGGAAGGAAGTGGTCGGCGTGATAGTGGGCCGCGCGCTTTACGATAAGAAGATACTTCTCAAGGACGCAAACAAGGCATGCTCGCAAAAAGGATAATACCCTGCCTTGACGTGAAGGACGGACGCGTCGTCAAGGGGGTCAATTTCGTGAACCTCAGGGACGCCGGGGACCCAGTTACTAACGCCGCCTTTTATGAAAAGCAAGGCGCCGATGAGCTGGTATTCCTTGATATAACGGCGAGCTGCGAGGACAGGGACACGATGATAGATGTGGTCCGGCGTACGGCCGAGCAGGTCTTTATGCCGCTTACCGTTGGCGGTGGGATAAGGAATATCTCCGACATACGCAGCCTGCTGAAGGCGGGCGCGGATAAGGTGTCGATAAATTCCGCGGCGGTAAATAACCCGAAGCTCATCTCGGACTCGTCCGCGAGGTTCGGGAGCCAGTGCATAGTGGTTGCTATAGACGCAAAGCGTAACGGCGGGCGTTGGGAGGTCTTTACGCACGGCGGCAGGAAGCCGACCGGCATCGACGCGGTAAAATGGGCCCGGGAATCGGAGAAACGCGGCGCCGGGGAGATATTGCTTACATCCATGGACAGGGACGGGACAAAGACAGGTTATGACCTCGCCCTTACAAAGGCAGTATCGGAGAATGTCGGCATCCCGGTCATAGCATCGGGCGGCGCGGGGACGTTGGCGCACCTGTACGACGGCCTTGTAAAGGGAAAGGCCGACGCCGTGCTCGCGGCATCGATATTCCATTTCAGGGAATTCTCGGTAAAGCAGGTAAAACAGTACCTAAAGAAAAAAGGAGTTGCGGTAAGGATATGAACAAATTCATCAAGGGTCTGAAATATGATAAGAACGGCCTTATACCGGCGGTCATTCAGGACTACAAGAATAACGAGGTACTGATGGTTGCCTACATGAACGATGTTGCGGTAAAAAAGACCGTCGTGACAAAACGGGCGCATTTCTATTCGCGCTCCAGGAATAAATTATGGCTCAAGGGCGAATCTTCGGGGCACGTACAGAAGGTCAAGGAGATACGCTTCGACTGCGACGCGGACTGCCTGCTTGTGAAAGTTGAGCAGGTCGGCGGAGCCTGCCATACGGGTTACAGGTCGTGTTTTTACAGGAAACTCAAGGACAATAAGGGGAATACGGCCGTATCCGGGAAGAAGATGTTCGACCCGGAGAAGGTCTATAAGAAATAATGGAATACGTTCCGTCAAGAGAAGAGTTCGCGCGCCTGTCTAAGAAGGGCAACCTGATACCGGTATTCGGGGAGATCACGGCTGACCTCGAGACCCCGGTGTCCGCTTTCATGAAGATCGACAAGGGGGATTATTCCTTCCTGCTTGAATCGGTCGAAGGCGGAGAGAAGATCGCGAGGTATTCGTTCCTCGGCTCGGGGCCGTCGCTCGTATTCAGGAGCAAGGACGGGAAGGTAGAACTGACGGAAGACGGGAATATAAAACGTTTCACGGCGCAATCGGACCCTCTCGGGGAGATGAAGAAGATCCTCGACAGGTACAGTTTCGTTCATACCCCGGGCCTTCCGAGATTCTGCGGAGGGCTCGTGGGCTTCATGGGATACGATATGGTAAGATTTTTCGAGAAACTGCCCTCGAAAAATCCGGACGACCTCAAGGTGCCGGACTCGGTCTTCATGCTCACGGACACGATACTTATATTTGACCACGTGAAACATAAGATAAAGGTCGTCTCGAACGCTTATGTCTCGGGCGACCCCTCGAAGGCGTATGACAGGGCCGTCAGGAAGATAAACGGCATCGTAAAGCTGCTCAACGCGCCCCTGTCCGTGAAACACAGGAAGCCTGCCTCCGGAAAGATCGGCATAGAATCCAATTTCACGAAAGGGGAATTCGTCTCGATCGTAAAGAAGGCGAAAAACTATATCAGGTCGGGCGATATAATACAGGTGGTGCCGTCCCAGCGATTCAGCACGGATGTAACCTGCCCGGGCATAGACCTCTACCGTTCCCTTAGGATGATCAATCCCTCGCCGTACATGTATTACCTGAAGATGAAGGACCTTTCGCTGGTCGGGGCTTCGCCCGAACTTATGGTAAGGTGCGAGGACGATGTCGTGAAATTAAGGCCTATAGCCGGCACTCGGCCCAGGGGAAAGACCGAAGAGGAAGAAAAGCGGCTCGAGAAGAACCTGCTTTCGAGCGTCAAGGAACGCGCGGAACATATAATGCTAGTGGACCTAGGGCGCAACGATATCGGCAGGGTCTGTAAATACGGCACGGTAAAGGTATCTGAGCTCATGACCGTTGAGAAGTACTCCCATGTAATGCATATAGTAAGCGAGTGTACCGGAAAGCTAAGGCCCGATAAGGACATGTTTGACGTCATCAGGGCAACATTCCCGGCCGGAACGGTATCGGGCGCGCCCAAAGTCAGGGCCATGGAGATAATAGAGGAGCTTGAAAATACAAGGCGCGGCCCGTATGCCGGCCTCGTCGGATACTTCAGTTTTTCGGGCAACACAGATACCTGCATAAATATCAGGACGATAGTGGCCAAGGGCGGCAAGGCATATGTGCAGGCAGGCGGAGGGATAGTCGCCGATTCCGACCCCGGCAAGGAATACCAGGAGACGGTAAATAAGGCGAAGGCCACGATAAAGGCGATAGAGGCCGCCGAGAAGGGGATTATATAGCATGATCCTGATGATAGACAATTACGATTCGTTCACCTATAACCTGGTCCAGCATCTCGGAGAGATGGGCCAGGCGCTTAGGGTGTTCAGGAACGATAAGATATCGTTAGATGCGATAGCCGGCCTTAAGCCGCACAGCATCATAATTTCACCCGGGCCGGGGTTCCCGAAGGATGCGGGCATATCCAGCTCCGTCGTAAGGGAATTTTCCGGAAAAGTGCCGATCCTCGGCGTCTGTCTCGGCCACCAGTGCATAGGAGAGGTTTTCGGCGGCCGCGTAATAAAAGCGGCCAGGCCCATGCACGGAAAAACATCGATGATATTACATAACGGCAAAGAGATCTTCAAGGGGCTGCCGAATCCCTTCGCGGCAATCAGGTACCACTCGCTTATTGTCGAAAGAAAAACGCTGCCGGACTGCCTTGAGGTGACCGCGCGGACAAAAGACAATGAGATAATGGGATTGAGGCATAAGAAATATCCGGTTTGGGGAGTGCAGTTCCATCCGGAATCGATACTGACATTCGAGGGCAAAAAGATGCTGAAAAACTTCCTGGACCTTTCCAAATGATCAGGGAAGCCATCGCGAAGCTCGTGAGGTCCGAGGACCTGTCGAGGGCCGAGGTGGAGCTTGCCATGGAGGAGATAATGACCGGGCAGGCCCTGCCGGCCCAGATCGGGTCATTCCTAACGGCGATGCGCATGAAAGGCGAAACGATAGAAGAGATCGTCGGAGCGGCCGTCATAATGCGCAAGTACGCCACAAGGATAAAGACCGGGCATCCCGTGATCCTTGACACATGCGGCACGGGAGGGGACGAGTCCCACACATTCAACGTATCCACCATCGCGGCATTCGTAGTGGCCGGCGCGGGAATAGCCGTCGCTAAGCACGGCAACAGGTGCGTGTCATCGAAATGCGGCAGCGCGGACCTGCTCAAGGAACTGGGCGTAAACATAGTGACCGAGGAGCATACAGTATCAAGGTGCCTGGATGAGATAGGCATCGGTTTTCTCTTCGCGCCTGTTTTACATAAGGCGATGCAGTACGCGACCGGCCCGCGCAAGGAGATCGGGATACGCACGATGTTCAACATTCTTGGGCCCCTGACGAATCCCGCAAACGCGACCCACCAGCTCCTGGGAGTATACGATTATAAGCTTACAAAACCTATAGCGCAGGCGCTGGGAGAGCTTGGCTCAAAGCATGCCCTGGTCGTGCACGGGGATGACGGCCTGGATGAGGTCACGACCTCTGATTCGACGCAGGTATCGGAACTGAAGGGCGGTAAGGTGACAAGCTACGAGATCACGCCGATGGAATTCGGCATAAGGAGATCCAAACCGGAAGAATTGAAGGGCGGAGACGCTTCGCAGAACGCAAAGATAGCTATAGCCGTGCTAAGCGGCGAGAAAGGGCCTCAACGCGATATAGTCATAATGAATGCGGGCTGCGCAATATATG
>JBAZFE010000024.1:0-14034 GCA_041653555.1 Candidatus Omnitrophota bacterium | reverse complement strand
GATTTCGCGAGGTTCGATTTCCGCGTATCCTCGAAAAATAAGGGAATATACATGCTCGAAGCTAACCCGCTGCCGTCGCTCGCGAAGGATGATTATTTCGCGATGGTCGCGGAACTTGAGGGGATTACATACGAAGATATGATAAACAGGATGTTCGCCGCCGCGCTTGAAAGGTGCGGCCTCAAATGAAGGACGCGTATTCATATCCGGAGTATTGCGACGTGGCGTACGGGTGGGACCGCACGCCCGAATGCGATTTTATCGAAAGATGCGCGGAGAGGTACGCCTCCGGCAGCGGCAGGCGCTGTGGCGCTCCCTTCGGCAGAAAAGGGGGCTCGGTGCTGGACCTTGCCTGCGGCACCGGAATACACCTCAGGGAATTCGCGCGCCGCGGATACCGCGCGGCGGGGATAGACAGGTCGCGGGAGATGGCGGCATTTGTCGCAGCAAAGGCGGCGGCCTCGGGCCTGAAGATAGATTGCAGCGCCGCGGACATGAAAGATTTCCGGCCCGGCCGCGTTTTCTCGTTCGCGATCTGTATGCTGGACTCATTCAGGTATCTCCTTACGGACCGGGATATAGCGGCGCATCTTGGTTCGGTATCGGCATCGCTGGAGAACGGCGGAATATATTTCCTGGACCTTTGGATGCCTCCGTCGGACGTCGATATTGAATGGGAAGACGTGTCGTGGCTGCAGGAGTCCGGGAATATCCGCGTCGACGCGAGGTACCTTCAGCACGGGAAGACTTATGACCCCGCGGACCGGACTTTTGAGGACGAGCTTATCTTCAAGGTAAAGAGCCCGGTATTTGATTCGACGATCACGTCCAAAGCCAGGACGAGGATGCTCCTGTATGATGAGCTCTGCCGCATAGCAAGGGAGGAAGGGTCTTTTGAGCCGGCGGGGAAATTTTATAATTTTGACTTTGACGAAAAAGGGGCTTATAATATCAGGCATATAAGGACGAACATCATACTAAAAAAACGGAGGTAGGAGATGCCAAGGACGAAGGTAAAGTTTCTCGCTTTATGGGCATTATCTTTATTTTTGACCGCGGCCGTGTTGGCGGGTTGCGCGGGTATCGAACCTCCTTCAGCCGAGCAGATAATCAAGCATCCTTTCGGCACCTCCATGCTCAGGGCGGGGCTTACTAAAGACGAGGTAGTGGCGCAGTGGGGGGATCCCGACCTTAAGGAATTCGACAGCACGGGAAAGTGGGGAAATGCCAGGGAGAAGTGGACTTATCATGGAAGGTACAACGACCTTCCGGTCGATGAAGGATATTTGACAAAGACACAGTACCTGTATTTTGACGGGAAATACCTGGTCAGATACAATGAATGACCCCGCAGGGGCCGGGCATTTCAGCTGCTGCATACAATGCGATACTTTCTGGGACTGCTCAACGAGGGCAGGGAACCGCGACACGAGCCGCGGCAACGAGTGCTGTTCGCAATGCGGTAAATATGAAATATGTAAAATAGTGAACGAAAAAGTCAAGGAAGGGCTTAAAAAGGCGGTTTAAAAAAGCATAATTTTGCATGATCCGGGGGCGCTGCAGTAATGCGGCGCCCCTTTTCTTTTTTTCTTGACAAACAGCTTGTTAACAAATACTATATAAGCTAATAGGTAATAGTAAGATATAACGTAAAGTGTTACTTGTTAATACTTATTAACAACTATGAAAGAGGATCTTTATGGGGCCTGTGAAGAACAATCTGATAACTGTTGATGAGCTGTCGAAGCTCTTCCTCATGTCGAAGGCGACTATTAATTACTATACAAACATGGGGCTCCTGCATATTGCCGATAAGCAGGGGAACAAGCGGCTGTATGACAAAGTCGAGGTTGACGAGCGGCTTAAGAAGATAAAAGAGCTCCGCAGGAGCGGTTACAGCCTGCGGCTTATCCGAAAACAGTTTGCAGGGCCGGCATTGCCGGGAAATCCGGGAATTGACGGAGGATTATTATAATGCTCGACGACCTCAAGAAGATCATAAAGAGACTGAACGAGCTCGACGTGGCGGCCGATATCACGCCCGTGGTTTCCGACAAGTCCGTGCCGATGCCGCCGAAAATGTTCTCGGTGAGCAGGCAGATAATCGCGGTAACGAACCAGAAGGGCGGCTGCGCGAAGACGACCACTGCGGTCAACCTGTCGGGCTGCCTCGCCGAGAGGGGGTACAGGGTCCTCGTAATAGACCTCGACCCGCAGGCCCATGCGAGCCTCGGCCTCGGGATAGACAAGGACAATATAGACAGGACCATATATGACGTGCTGATGAATAACGTCTCGCTCTGCGACGTCATAACGAAGACGCAGGTGGAAAGGCTCGACGCGGTCCCCTCCAATTCGGTATTGTCCGGCGCGCAGCTGGAGCTCGCTTCCGTATTGGGCAGGGAGAGCGTCCTCAGGATAGCCGTAAGGAAGATGCTCCTTAAAAAAGACTACGATTTCATCGTATTCGACTGCAATCCGAGCCTTAACCTCGTCACGATAAATGCGCTTGTGGCCGCGGACTCAATACTCATACCGATACAGACCCATTATTATTCTCTTGAGGGCATGAAGGAGCTCTTCTCGACCATAGATATCGTGCGGGAAAGGCTGAATCCCGACCTGCAGATACTCGGGATCCTCGCCACGCTTTACGATACCCGCACAAAGATAAGCGCGAAGATGCTCGACCAGATACGCGAGTATTTCAAGGGGATGGTCTTTAATACCGTCATCCGCAACAACGTGAAGCTTTGCGAAGCGCCGATATTCAAGAAGCCCATACACATATACGATAACCGCTCTCTCGGGGCCCAAGATTATTTCAGTTTGGCCGATGAGGTGGTTGCGAAGACGCAAAAATGTGAGGTGAGGATTGACGCCGGAAAAGTTGCCTGATACCGCTGGCGGCCAGAACGTAGTAAAGGATATATTCGAGCGGAAGAAGCCGGACGATATATCGTCAAAGAAGATCTCGTCGCTCTTCGGAGGCTCCGTGCCCGCGAAGGAAAGAGTTTTTGACAAATACCTGCCGATAGGGCTGGATGTAAGGCCTTCGGGCGCGGCCTTTGCGAGGGTCGGAATGTCAGGGGGGAGGATGGCCCTAGCCGGCGGCTCCCCGGAAACCAAAGGGGCGTTGAGGCGGCTCATCTCGGAGAACGGATTGAAAGGCGATGCGGTGATCGGCCTGTCGGTAAAGGACATCCAGTTCCGCGTATTGAAATTGCCGCCGATGTCGCCTTCCGAGATGGACGGGGCGGTCATATGGGCGGCAGCCGAGGCGCTCGGGATGGACGCGCGCAGGATACAGGAATTCAGTATAGATTACGAAGTCCTGTCGGAAGGGAAAATACTGGTCGCGGCCGCATACAGGGAGATGGTGATCGAAAAGATCAAGGAGACCTCGGACGCGGGGCTTAACGTGCTGGCGGTAGAGCCGTCGCCGTTATCGCTTTATGCCGCCCTGTGCTCCATGTCCCCGAAGACGGGAGACGCGTCGGGACTTACGCTGCTTTTAAATATAGGTTACGGGTCCGGAGATATGACCATAGGGCTAGGGCGGGATGTATGGGCGGTGCAGGATGTGGCGGTTTCCGAGGAAGTACTGCGCGGCGCGCTTAACGATGACGGCAGCGTGGCGCCCAAACCCTCGGTCTCTTCGGCCCTCGAAAGCCTGATAATAGATATCGAGCATTCATTCAAGACCGTATCCAACCTGTTCCCGGGGCCGGATTCGCCGGTTCCGGGCAGGATAGCGATATCCGGGCCGGGCGCTTCAAACGAAGGCATCGGGCCGTTCCTGAAGAAGACATTCAATATCCCGGTGGAGACATTCGATCCTCTCGGGGCCGGGCCGAAACTGGCCTCGGCGGTTGCCTTGACCATGAGGGGGGTTAAAGATGAAACGGTTTAACCTTATGCCCAGGCAGGGCAGGAAGGGCCAGCCGGCACCCTCAGGCGCCAAACAGTCCGGCAGGCCGAAAATTAATATTGTGCTTGTTATCGCATTGATAGCGGCGGTCGTTATAGCGGTACCGAACGTGGTAAACCGCCGCAGCGGCGGCGCGCTGGCCGATGCCAGGGCGCGGCTCGAAGAGGCGAAGAAGGAGCTCAGCCGCAGGCAGACGCAGCGCCTGCAGATAGCAAAGGACCACGACCTGCTCGTAAAAAAGAAACTCGCCGCGGAAGAGAAGCTGCAATACCTTAAGGGCGCGAAGATCGACCAGCCCGGTGAATTATCGCAGGCCCTTGTCTATATGCCTACCCTGATACCCGACGAGATATGGATAAACAAATTGACCGTCGGAGGGCAGCAAATCGTCATAAACGGCTCAACGCTGGATAACCAGGCGGTCTCAAAATTCATGGACAGCCTTAATAAGTCGAAAAAATTCAAGGGTTCCAGTTTTAATTTTACGCAGAAGAGCGATCTGGGCGACGCGACTCTCTATAATTTTGAGATCGCCACTAACCTGGCCAATTAAAGGGGCGGGATCGTGAACAGAAAGAAATTATTAATAATATCGATTGCGGTCGTTCTCGGAGGGCTGGCGGCATACAGCCTTGTCGGGCAGGGATTTTATTCGGAGCAGAAAAAAGCGAAGGCCGAGCTCCGGAAGATAGAGGACGAGGCGTCGAAGACCAGGGATAAATTCCCCGACATAAAGGCCGAAGAGAGGGAGCTGTCCGAGCTGCAGAAGAGCTACGACGGCGTACTGAAGGACATCGCTTCGTATGAGCAGAAGATACCTTCCGCGGGCTCGGTCTCGAAACTGTTGGGCGAGATGACCCGCCGCTCGGAAGGCCTCGGAATGGATTTCGAATCTATAAAGCAGAACATTGAAAGGGAAAAGGAAGGTTACCTGATATTGAAACTGGACATGAAGTTCTCCGGACCGTACGCGAGCGCCGTCAATTACCTTAACCGCCTGCAGAACGTCTCCGATTACCTGACCGTCCCGAATATCGAGATATCGCAGACGAAGGAAAGCGCGCCGCTCTCAAAGACCAGCATGCAGGTCTCGATGCTGCTTCTCGAGAAGGGCATGGACCTGGGCGCCCTGGACGGAGCGCAGGCCACGGAGCCGATCATCCTTAAGTCCGACCCGTTCGTATCCAAGAGGGCCGGCGGAAAGGACAGGTCGAAAGATTTCAAATTATCCGGCATTACTCAGGCGGGAAAAGAGTCTACAGCCATTATTAATGACGAGGTCGTAAAGGTCGGCGCGAAGATCGGCGAATGGAAGGTTGTCAAGATATTGCCGGATGCTGTCACGCTCTCCGATGGGGCCGAGGACGTATCGGTGACACTTAACAGATAAAAAGAGGGGAGACATGAACAATAAACTCAGATATTTCGCGGCAATGGTGATCCTGTCGCTGGCCATAGGCCTTACGGCGCGGATAGCGGCGGATGATGAAAAAGACCCTATAATATCGCTCGATTATAAGGACGCGGAAATAAGCGCAGTCCTGCGCTCCCTCGCCTGGTCTTACGGGCTTAACCTCGTCACAGGCACGGACATAAAAGGCAAGGTAACGGTCAACCTTAAGGATGTCACTCTTAACGAGGCGCTCGATGCGATGCTGACCGCGAGCGGTTATACGCACATGCGGAAAGGGAATATAATCTATGTAAGCTCCGGATCGGCCGAAGGCATCGACCTTTCCAGTGAAGCGGTCTTCCTGAAATACCTTAAGGCGGCGGAAGCGCAGAACCTGCTGAGGAAGGTGATCTCCGCGAAGGGCGATATCAAGGTCGATGAAGTCTCCAACATGCTTATAATCACCGATTACACGGCCAATATAGAAAAAGTAAAAAAGCTTATCGAGAGCATAGACATCCCGCCGCAGCAGGTACTTGTTGAGGTCAAGATAGTAGATATTACGTCAAAGGACTTAGAGAACCTCGGCGTGACATGGTCGGCCGATTATAAGCCTGCGGGGGATGTAAAGGGGTTATTCAGCAGGAAGACGGGGTACCAGGAAGAGCTGAAGACGACGACAACGATGCCGGGGCCTTCGGGCACTCTTTCCGGCGGTCAGTTCAAGATAGATACGCTGAATTTCAAAGGACTATCGCTTTCCGCCACAATCGATGCGCTGTGCCAGGACCAGAAGGCGAACCTGCTCGCGTCGCCGTCCATAGCGGTGCTGAACAACCGCGAGGCGAGGATAGTCATCGGGGAAAAGGTCCCGTATAAGGAGAGGACTCAGACCACGACAGGCACAACCGAGACCACAAAGTTCATAGATGTCGGGACCACTCTTCGCGTCGTGCCGTCGATAAATGCCGACGGGTACATAACGATGCTCATCCATCCCGAAGTCAGCTCGGTATCCGCGCTGCTCGATGCGGGCCCCCGCATAACGACGCGCGAGGCGGATACTACCGTCAGGGTAATGGAAGGCGAGACCATAGTCATAGGCGGTTTGATAAAACAGGATGATTCCAGGACAAGTTCAAAGGTCCCTCTGCTGGGCGACCTGCCGATCATAGGGCTTTTGTTCACCAACAAGTCGAAGGACCAGGCCCAGACGGAACTCGCGGTATTCATAACGCCGAAGATACTTCGCTCGAAGGAGGAAGCCAAGATCTACGGGGCAAAGGCCGAAGAGGAAGTCTATGTGAATATCGGCCCCACCGGCGAACTCAGTATCGCGTACCAGCTGTTCGACAAGGCGGATAAACTCGATAAGGGAGTCGGCCTCGAGAGCCGCCGCAAGGACATGAAATTCAGGAAGACCCAGGCGCTGGAACTGTTCGAGAATATCGCGAGCCAGTTCCCGAACAGCCCTAAGGCCCCCGAGTCGCTCTATCGCGCCTCCCTTATACAATACTATTATTTCGGCGATGAGTCCGGCGCGAAGGAAAAACTGGAGAAACTTGTGTCCGATTTTCCGAAGAGCGCTTTCGCGGATTACGGCAAGGAACTGTACGAGAAGATAGGCAGGGAGACCTTGCCGGCTACGAATATATCTAAGGGTCGATGAAAGCTTCTGATGCCAAAGTACAACTATCGTGCGCGCGACAAGTCCGGGCAGCTTATTACCGGGTCTGCCGAGAGCGGGAGCAAGGACGAAGTTGCCTCCGGCCTTAGGGACCTCGGATACAGCATAGTAGACATAACGCTCCGGGCGGACGGCTTGGGCAGCTTGTCGGAATACTACTCCAGGGCGACCTCCAGGATAGGCAGGCAGGAGACGATAGTATTTACGAGGCAGCTCGCCACGTTGCTCCGTACCGGGAACACGTTAACCTCATCCCTTGAGAATGTCTCCGAACAGGTAAAAAACCCTAAGCTCAAGGCCGTGCTGAACCAGGTCATGAGGGACGTCCAGGCCGGCATGAGCTTTTCAAAGGCGGTCGCGAAACATCCGCAGGTGTTTGACGGTTTTTTCGTGTCGATGGTCAAGATAGGGGAAGCCGGAGGGCTTTTGGACGACGTCCTCGAGCGCCTGGCTTCGCTCGGCGCCGATGAGCTCGAGATACGTTCGCGCGTCCAGTCCTCCCTGATATACCCGGTCGTCCTTATCGGGCTTTCACTGGCCGTAGTGACTTTTGTGCTTGTCGCGGTATTGCCGAATTTTGTCGCGATATTCGAGGCGTCGCAGGCAAAACTGCCTGTGCCGACCAGGATAATACTTGGCCTCAGCTGGGCACTCAGGAATTACTGGCATCTCGCGGCCGGCGGTATCGTCCTTCTCGTTATTTGGCTTAAATATTATATTTCTACCACGGAAGGCAGGTTCAGGATAGACGGTTATATACTCAAGACACCGCTTGTCGGCGACCTATACCTGAAGGTGATGATATCGAGGTTCAGCAGGGCTATGGCGGCGCTCACGAAGACGGGCGTGCCTTTCCATGAAAGCCTTGCCGTCGTGGAGAACACGATATCGAACACGGTGCTGCGCAAGACCTTCGTGGATATCCGCGAGAGGGTGAATATCGGGCAGGGAGTTACGGAGGCGTTCAGGTCTTCCGGCATATTTCCGCCGATGGTCATACAGCTCATAAGCAGCGGTGAGAAGTCCGGGCACCTGGACGAGATGTTTTCCGAGGTCGCCTCGTTCTACGAGCCGGAGGTTGAGTACACGCTGCGTAATTTCACGAGCCTGCTTGAGCCCTTTCTGCTGCTGGTCATGGGGGCCATAGTGGCATTCATCGCGCTTTCGGTGCTGCTGCCGATATTCAACCTGATCAAGGTCATTAAATCATAAAGGAGAACGACATGAGATCCAGGAGAGGCTTCACGCTTATCGAGATAATGATAGTGATAACGATCATCGCGATACTCGCCGCGACGATAATCCCGAATTTTATCGGGTTCGACGTCGAAGCCCGTATAGCCGCGACGCAGACCAACCTGAGCTCCATAAGGACGAGGATAACGCTCTTCAGGGCCAAGGAGGGGAAGTATCCCGATTCCATCGGAGATCTCATGACCACGCAATATGACGATATGGGCATAAAACGTCCCTACCTTGACCGTATCCCCGCCGAACTAATAACCGACAAAAAAGGCGTGAGCACGACAGAGGACATCTCAAGCAGCGATACTCCGTCCGGAACGGGCGGCTGGGCATACATAAAGGATAAGGCGGATGTCGTCATCAACGTGACGGAACCGCTGAACTCCAAATGGGGAAGCTATGCGGGGCAGAAGCCGAACGAGTGGTGACAGGCGCGGCGCCGTATTATTCGGCGTGCTGATCATCGTACTGACCGTCAGCCTGATAGGCGCAAGCCTTGTCGCGCTGCTGTCTTCCATCGCGCTTACGAACCAGTATGAGGTGAACCGCGCGAAGGCCTTATACCTGGCAGAGGCGGGCATAAGCCAGGCGGTCCATCTGCTCAAGTCGCAGGCGATCATCATAGGAAGCGAAGAGTATTTCGTAAGCCCGACTTCTCTCGGGGCCGGGACGTATGAGGTAAAGCTTGATTTCAAACAGTCGCTGATGTCGTCAACCGGGAAGGTCGGAGGCATAACGAGGACCATACAATTGAAATATAACTCGTTCTGACATATGAGGACAAGGAAGGGCTTTACGTATACGGAAGTCCTGATAACGCTGGCGGTGCTGGCGGCGCTCTTCGTGCCGATGATGCAGCTCTTCTCGCATACGCTTGCGTCCTCCTCGATGACGGGGGAGACGATAACGGCGCTGAACCTCGCGAAATGGCAGATGGAGCGCGTCAAGAACCTCGATATCACGACCGAACGGTTCAAGGAGGCGGGCAGCTCATACTATCCGCCCCTCGGGGAGCCGCCGATAGAATTGAACGGGAGGAGATGGAGGATATATACGGATATAGGCGCGGCCTCAGAACCCTTAAAGGTGGAGGTTTCCGTCTTTTTTGACGGAAGGCTCAGCGAAAAACCGGTAGTCGAACTTGTCACTTTATTAGAGGACATGACGTGGGTAAAAGGCAGTCCGGCTTCACGCTAATAGAGCTGCTCATCGCGATAACGATAGCAGTGTTCATTACGGCCGCGATATATTGGAGCATTGCGACCGCCCTGCAGAGCTGGGCTTACATGAAGGACGAGCTGCTCCTGCAGAAAGTCCTTTCGCAGGTGCTGCAGGACATTATAGAAGGGACGCCGGAGAAGAACGGTCTCAGGGATTCTCTCGAGGTGGTGAGGGCGTATTCCGACGAGCTCGAGGTCGTATATCCGTGGACCGATTCGAGCCATATGGCGCAGAGCGGGCTTAACGTGTATGAACTTGACAGGGATATAAAGGCGGGCGCGAGCATGCCGATCGGCGAAGCGCGCGCGCCCGATACGGACGGCTATTATCCGGTAGCGGTGTCGATGCTTGACTGGGGCAGGAAAGAGGAACTGAATAAGGTGCAGCTGCTTTCAAAGGTCGCCCCCGGAAGCCTGCTGCGTTTTACTTTCCATCCCGACCCTAAAAAGAACCCGGATGCCGTAACGAGATACAGGTGGGTAAAGGAGGACGGGCAGATATATGTCGAGGACTCAGGGGGGAACAACGCGATATCGAAGAACCCGTTCGGCATAACAATAACGGGTTTTTCACTGCGCTATTTTGATAACACGAACAGGGATATCTCGGAAGGCGGAGATGTCGCCGATGACGAACTCCAGTTCATAGGGGGCGTTGAGATATCCATTGAAGCGAGCCTGCAGCAAAAGGGCGGAGAGCCCGGAAAAAAGAAAGACCTGGTCAGTTTTGTAAGCCTGAGGAACAGTCCCGCCAAGGGCGGGGCCATGATCCTTACGGAGGGGACGAAGGTCCCGATACCCGATTCCAAGCACATAAAGACGCTCTTCCTCTCCAACCTCTCGGGCATAGACGACAGGGATGTGATCCAGCTTACGGCCATGCCGGGCAGGGGCAGCGATTGGAGGCTGACGGTCAATTTCAGCCGTACCGGGCTTACGGCGCCCAAGATATCCTCATACACGATAGAATACCCTTCGGGAAAAACAGTCTTCAGCGATAAGCCGAACTCAAACGTCGACATGGGGCTCAACCTGCTTTCGTTGGGCCCGAACGGCATGTATGACTACGATGATGACGATGATACCGATAATATAGTATTGCTTGAGGGCGACGTTGAGCTTAAAGTCACGAAGATGGATATATCGGGAGCGGCGATATTCGTGAGATGAAGAAAGTGATAATATCGATCATTTTGTTCGCAGGTATGGCCGCGGCGGCCCCGGGGGCCGTATTCTGCGCCGACAAGAACTGGATCGGCGGCGGAGACGCTTCCACGTGGGCCGACGGGAATAACTGGCAGCCTGAGGGCGAGCCGTCCTCGGTTGACGATGTCACCATAGACTTGGAGGGCGCTTTCGCGACGGCAGGGGAGACGTTCGAGGCCATATCCGTCACGGTCGGAGGCGGGAACGCGTCGGCCTTTTCCACAGAAAATTTCATATATGGGAATATCGTCCCGCCCTCTCCATCGGACGAGGCGTTATATATCAAGAAAGGCGGCACCGTAATATTGAACGGCGCCGGCACGATAACCTTAAAGGGGATGCTCAAGAATTCAGAGGAAACCGTAGCGGGCGAAGAATCTTTCATGTTCACATTGGAATAAAAATCTTAAGGAGGAATTCGAAATGTTTACATTAAAGAGAAATATGGCCGTCAGGGTTTCGGAATCCACGTTCGTATTATTCCTCATATATCTGTTCGCCAGTTGGTTCCTTCTCGCCCCGCCGGGCGAAGTAGGCGAAGCCTATGCCGGCCAGCTCGAGTTCGACGGCGTCCCCGTGGATATCACGACCGCCGCGAACGAAGACCTGGTCATAGCGCCCGGAAGCGGCGGCAACAGCCAGGTGGGTACAGGCACAGGGACGAACACGCACGCGACCACCAACAACGACCTGCATATCACCGGGGTGCTGGAAGCCGACGGGGCGTCATATTTTGATTCCGCCGTCAATCTCGGCGATACCACATCCGATACGATAACGGTAAGCGGCTATTTCGGTTCATCGCTGATACCGTCGCCGGATTCGACATATGACCTCGGTTCAGCGAGCCTGGCCTGGCGCTGCCTGTATGCCGATATCATAAGCGGCGTCAACGCCAACCTCGCGTTGAATCCCCCGTCGGGATACAGCCTTACCGGCTCCGTCACTAAGAGCGCTTCGGCCGGCAACGAGGTCGTGTATGATTATGCCGCTATAATCGATAAGGCCGCCGGCAACTATACGGGTATAAAACTCAACCTCACGCAAACATCCGCGAGCGGACCCGCGACGTCAAACTTCCTGTTTGACCTGCAGCTGGGAGGGGTCTCAATGTTCAACGTTGACGCGGCCGGCAACGTGATTGCGGTCGGTACGATAACGGGTTCCGGCGCCGCGATCAACGGAACGACAAGCCATACGTTCACGGTGAACTCCAATAATGACAACGCGCTGACCACGCTGCGGCTCGGAGGCTCGGGCGGCAGCAACGGGCAGCTGACGACCGTATCTGGCAACCTAGTGATAGATTCCAACGGCGGTACGGTGGATATCAATGACGGGACCCTGGACCTTTCAACCCAAACGGTGGATGTCGCGCTGAACGATGCCGTCGATTCGCTGAATATTGATGCCGGCACGCTGTCGGTCGATGCCCTTAATAACAGGGTTGGCATCGGGACCTCTGCTCCCGGAAACCAGCTGCATGTTTCTGACCCCGCGGGAGCTATAGAAGTCGCGAAGTTTGAAGGCATAAATAGCACCGCGATACGCATTGATGCTCCGGTAGGAGCCAATACGTCAACAACCAGGAATTATGTAGGCGGCACCTTAAGTTCCGAAGCCGGATATTCCCCTGTGGTCCCGGGCAGCGGATATTTTATATCGATGTCAGGCACAAGGCGGCTTACGCTTGATGCTAACGGTTATCTGGGCCTCGGGGATACCACGCCCGTCGCGAACCTGGTCGTCGGAAGCGACGCCGGCGCCGCGGTAGCCGGGGCAGGCGACGCCTATGTCCAGAACGACCTCGAGGTCGACGGCACGCTCTACGCGGCAAGCGCAGCTATAGCGGGCACCTCATCGGACACGTTCACGATAGATACCGATAATTCATCCGCGACGCCGACATTGACGTTCGGCAACGGAGGAAATCCGTTCATAACTACGCCGGCGGGCAACCTGAACCTCCAGCCCGCGAGCGCAGTCATCGTGCGCGACGCCACCGCGCCCGCGCCGGCAAAGGCGACGGCCGCAGGGTCGCTGTTTGTGGAAAATATATTTGAAAATACCGGCATCGCGTATCACTACGACGATATAACGTTGTATGATAAGAAATCATTCGCGGTCATCAGCTCATTGAGCGGCGCGCCCGATTATGCGCATAGCATATATATGTCACAGTCGGATAATATAATGCAGTTCAAGGTTGACTCCGACCGCCGGCATGACGCTGCTTAACGAAGACGTGGCGGACAATGCCGTAAGCGACATATTAAAGATCGAGCATTCGACGACGAACGTGCCGCAAGCCGGTATAGGTACCGGGCTGGCGTATTACGTCGAAGATGCCGGTAACCTGCAAAAACACGGCTCTATAGATACCGTCCTGACGACCGTAACGCAGGGCTCCGAGAACGCGGACATGATCTTCAAGATAAGCCAGGCAGGCGTGCTTAGCGAACTCATGCGGCTCAATTCCGCTTCCGACAGGGTCGATATCTCGGGTGACCTGAATGTAACGGGCACTATCTCAGGCGCGCTGTCATCCTCAGGCACCACTTCCGATACGTGGGAAGTGAATACGGACGGCAACAGCGTCACGATAAACTCCGCCGGGCAGACATCGGACCATTCTTATACTTTTCCCGACGTGTCCGGGAAAGTGCTTACGACAAATATGTCGGATGCAATCGTTGCCGTAACATTGAACAACGCCGTCAATGCGCTAAATTTCGACGCAGATACGCTTACAATAGACGCATCCAATAACAGGGTCGGTATTAATACGGGGAATCCGGGCGCGCAGCTTGAAGTGGTAGGCACGTTAAAGGTCGTGACCGGTTCCGAGAACACGTTCTGCGCCGCGGCCGCAGGGCCGTATCTATATATACAGGCGAAAGATGTCGCGGGAACGGATTATACAAAGGTAGGAGGATGGAGCAGCGCCGCGGTCGCGACCAACCTGATACTGCAGCCGGCGGGAGGCAATATCGGGATAGGTGGGACCTTCGACGGGAACCCGACTACATTGGCGCCGAGTTATATGGTATCTCTGGACGGCCAGGCGGGCAGGACGATAGGGATGGAGCGCCACCAGGCGGCCGGGCAGGCCGGCAATGACCTAACCGTCCAATCCGGCGGCGCGTATGCCACAGGATCCGACCTCAACGGAGGTAATCTTATCCTGAAGGCGGGAACAGCGACAGGGGCCGGAGCCTCAGCCATCATGTTCCAGACCGCGAAAGCGGGAGCCGCGGGAGCGGCGGATAACGATCCGGCTACAAAAGCCATTATCGCCGGCACAAGCATGACGCTTAGCCCGCACGGTGCGGTGGCAGGGAATACCCTCGAG
>JBAZFE010000023.1:0-14425 GCA_041653555.1 Candidatus Omnitrophota bacterium | reverse complement strand
CGTTTATCCTCTCTTGCTTCACTTCCTATAACGTCTCCCTTCGTCTCTGCCTTCCCTTGGCGGCCTATGCTCTCTTGGAGGTCTTTCCCCCGCGGGGCTGTCGCTAGCACCGGGCATGGCAGCTCTCTTGCTAAGGTTGAGCCTGTTCTGGGCGTCTATCTCCATCAGTTTGACGGGGAATTCATCGCCCAGCTTTACTACTTCATCAACGTTCTTCACATACTGGTCGGAAAGCTCGGAAACGTGCACGAGGCCTTCCTGTCCTGGTATTATCTCGACGAACGCGCCGAAAGGCATTATCCTCTTTACCTTGCCCATGTATATCTTGCCGACTTCAGGGGCCTCGGTAAGCTTATTGATTATATCGATCGCCTTCTGGAGCGCCGGACCGTCCGCTGAAGCGACATTGACGGTACCGTCATCCTCAATGTCTATCGTTACTCCTGTGTCCTCAATGATCTTGCGTATGACCTTGCCTCCGGGCCCGATAACGTCACGGATCTTGTCCGGATTGATCTTGAAGGAGACGATACGCGGGGCATACTGCGAAAGCTCTTTCCTGGGCTCCGCGAGAAGCTGCTTGATCTTCTCAAGTATGATGTACCTCGCTTCCTTTGCATGCTGCAGGGACTCCCTTATGATATCGAAGCCTATCCCGTCTATCTTAAGGTCCATCTGGACCGCCGTGATCCCCTTCGCTGTTCCGGTGACCTTGAAATCCATGTCGCCGAAATGGTCTTCCAGGCCCGCGATATCCGTAAGGACCACGTGCTCATTCCCTTCCTTCACAAGCCCAATGGCGATACCGCCCACAGGCGCCTTTATCGGGACACCCGCATCCATCAGCGACAGCGTACCTGCGCATACCGTAGCCATGGAGGACGAACCGTTAGATTCAAGGACTTCGGATACGACCCTTATCGTATACGGGAATTCTTCTTTCGAGGGCATTATAGGTTTCAATCCCCTTTCAGCGAGAGCTCCGTGCCCGATCTCCCGCCTTCCCGGGCCCCTTACCGGCTTAACCTCACCCACCGAGAACGGCGGGAAGCTGTAATGGAGCATGAAAGACTTCGACGTCTCGCCTTCCAGCGCGTCTATAGTCTGCTCGTCTGCGGAGGTGCCAAGCGTGGTTACCGCGAGGCTCTGGGTCTGTCCGCGGGTAAAGAGGGCTGAACCGTGCGTTCTCGGGAGCACCCCGACCTCGCACGATATCGGACGTATATCCTTGAAGCCGCGGCCGTCGACCCTCTTCTTATCCTTAAGTATCGACTGCCTTACCCTCAACTTCTCGAGCTTGATCAACGCGTTCTTGACGTCGCTCTCGGTCCAAGATGCGCCTTCGACCACAAGCTTCTCTATCAGGTCTTTAGCGATCATGCCCATGAGCTCCTCGCGTTCTTCCTTGCTCGCTTTCTGCTCGACTTCTTTTATCTTTCCGAGCGCAAGCTCGTTGACTTTCTTATAAAGGTCTTCGTCGACCTTGTTTATCTTTACGTTGGTTTCCTTAGGCTTGCCGCACTGGCCTTTCATCTTCTCCTGCAGCTCGATGGAAGCGGCCAGGCTCTTATGCCCGAATTCTATCGCCTTGACGACCTCGTCCTCGCTGAGCTCGTTCATGCCGGACTCGATCATGACTATCTTATCCTTCGTACCGACGACTACGATATCCAGCGAGCTCTTCTCGAGCTCGGCGAACGTCGGATTGATTACCATCTCTCCTTCGATCATCCCGACCCTTACCGCGCCTATGAGGTAGTCGAAGGGGATGTCCGATATCGCGAGCGCGCATGAAGCCGCGTTCAACGCGAGTACGTCAGGATCATTTTCGCCGTCGTGCGACAGCACAAGCGCCATTATCTGGATCTCGTGCGAAATACCCGACGGGAAAAGCGGCCTTATCGGCCTGTCTATAAGGCGGGCCGTAAGCACCTCTTTTTCCGAGGGCCTTCCTTCCCGCTTGAAAAAGCCGCCGGGGATCTTCCCTGCGGCATAGTTCTTCTCCTGGTATTCCACGGTAAGCGGTACGAAATCAATGTCCCCGCCGACCCTGGGCTCCCTTGCCATTACGGCCGTAACGAGGACCACCGTGCCGCCGTACTGTACCATAACGGCGCCATGCGCCTGCTTGGCCATCCTGCCTGTCTCAAAGACCAGGTTTTCTCTTCCCAATTTCGTTTCGAATCTATTACTCATATATTCCTTCCAATTATTGTGTTCCTGTATTGTACAGGAACATCCCTAACACCCATCTTCCGCATTTACGCCACGCAAAAGATAAAGCAGTTATTTCCTAAGGCTGAGTTTATCCAGGATCTCCTGGTAGACATCGGAATCTTCTCTCTTGAGATATTCCAGAAGCTTGCGCCTTTGGCTTACAAGCTTTAAAAGACCATGGCGTGAATGATGGTCCTTCTTGTGGACTTTAAAATGCTCGGTCAGCTGGTTAATCCTTTCCGTAAGGATAGCTATCTGGACCGGGGCCGAGCCTGTATCGTTGTCACTCTGCTTAAAGCTGTTTATCAGGCTCTTTTTTGCATCTTTCATAAGCGTCATTAACTTCTCCTCCTCCTAATTTGAAACCATGATATCATAATCGGCATTTAATGTAAAGCATTATTCCCTGGGGAATTCGGGGGATTCCTCAGCCCGAGTATCCTGCGCGCTGCCTTATCGTCCCGCCCTATCTGACCTATCAGCTTCTCATGGTCCGGGAACTTACGTATACCGCGCAGCCGCTTTTCGAATACGACCTCGATATCCTCTTTATATATGAATTCGTGCAGGCCGAATATGTGGACTTCGATAACAGGTTCCTTTTCGCCGAATGTGGCGGGAGCCCCTATGAACAGCGCCCCTCCGTATCTCCTGTTCCTGACCTTCACCCATACGGCATATACACCGCACGGCGGTATGGCTTCGTGATGCGGATCGATGTTCGCCGTAGGGTAGCCGAGCAGCCTTCCGCGCTTCTTGCCGCTTACGACGGTGCCGAAGACGGATACCGGCCTGCCGAGCATGCTCTCCGCCCCTTTCAGGTCGCCGCTTATTATCATCTTCCTTATAGAGGTCGAGGAGATGCTCTTCCCGCGGGCCTTTACCATCGGTATTACACTTACCGCGAACCCGAGTTCTTTCCCGAGTTCCTTAAGCAGCCCGGCATCGCCGGAATTCCCGCGCCCGAACCCGAAATTGCTGCCTATAAATACCTTCGAGACCCTGAATTTGCGGACGAGTATCCTCTCCGCGAATTCGCGAGGGGACATCCGCGCGAATCTCCTGTCAAACCTTATTACCTCGCACTTCCTTATGCCGAGGCCGTGTATCAGGCGGACCCTGTGCAGGGTCGATATTATCGAGGGTGTCTTCCTGCGGGGATATATGATCTTGGCCGGATGGGGATCGAATGTTATTGCTATCCCCCTGGCGCCGGTCTTCCTGGCTTCCCTTACGGCAGAGGCGATGATCTTCGCGTGCCCCTTATGCACGCCGTCGAATATCCCTATCGCCGCTATAGTCCTATTCATATTTCAGCAAGCGCCTTTCAAGGTCTTCGGCGGAAAATGATTTAAGCTGCTCCAGCCCGATAGAACCGCCCAACTCGAAATCCCCGGCCCTGAGCCTGCGCAGGCCTGAAAGGTGCGCGCCGCAGCCGAGCCTGTCGCCTATATCATCACAGAGTTTCCTTATGTATGTCCCCTTTGAGCACTTCACCGTAAACCCGATCTCCGGCAGGTCTATCCTGTCTATCTTAAGCTCCATGATATTTATCCTTCGGGGCTCCCTGTTGACCTCCTTGCCCTTGCGCGCAAGCTCATAAAGCCTTCTACCTTTATGGTGTATGGCCGAGACCATCGGGGGAACCTGATCCGTCTCGCCTTCAAACGACGCGAAGACGCTGCGTATACTCTCTTCCGTCACGCCGCCTGAGGGGCGCTCCTGCAAGACCCTGCCGTCCGCGTCCCCGGTATGTGTCTTCCTGCCGAGCGTCATGACTGCCTCGTACTCCTTGTCTGCGCTGAGAAAATGCGATGAGAGCTTCGTCGCCTTGCCGATAAGCACGACGAGCACCCCGGTCGCCGACGGGTCAAGGGTGCCGGTATGGCCCGCCTTCTTTATGGCGAAGTTCCTGCGCACAAAATCGATCACATCGTGCGAGGTCATCCCCTTAGGCTTGTCTATTATAAGTATCCCGTCCATCTCAGGTATATTTTGATATCTCCGCTATGACCTTCTTCTCCGCGGCCTCACGGCCGTATCCTTTAATGCTGAAGCCGGCGGCAGCCGCATGGCCGCCTCCTCCGAACCTCGACGCGATCTTGTTCACGTCGATGCCGTCCTTTCCCCTCAGGCTCACCTTTATAATGCCGTCTTTCCCGGTCTCCTTCAAGAGCGCCGCGACCTTGCATCCCCTGACGGACCTTGCGAAACCTATGAAGTTCTCCGCATCCTTCAGGTCCGCGCCGGATTCCGACAGCATATCCCTTGTTATCCAGAGCCATACAATCTTGCCGTCCCTGCTTTTCTTCATCGTTGCCAGCGAATGGCCCAGCAGGTGGGTTATTTCATAGGTCTTCATCTCGAACAGGTTCTCGTATATCGCGTTCGTATCGAGGCCGCTCTTCATCAGTTCAGCGGCAAGCATGTGGGTCTTTGCCGAAGTGTTGGAATACCTGAATGAGCCAGTATCTATGAGTATTGCGGCATATATCGCTATCGCCTCCGGCCTTGTAAGCTTCATGCGCATCTTCTTGAAGATGTCGCTGACCATCTCTCCCGCAGCAGCACTCTTGCTATCCACCCAGTTTATATCCCCGAACATGCTGTTGCTTACATGGTGGTCTATATTTATCACGGCCATATTCCCGGTGATAAAGCCGCTTACCTTGCCCGTCCTTTCGATCGTCGGGCAATCGACCACAAGGGCGCAATCAAACTCCCCGGCCTTCCGCCGCTTCACGCCATCGCAGATATTTATCGACTTGACCCCGGGCAGGAAATCGCAAGAGACCGGCGGCGGGTCCTGGTCAATGATCACCGCCTTTTTCCCGGCCCTGCGCAGCAGGCTTGCCATGGCGAGCTGCGACCCTATAGCGTCCGCCTCCGGGTCCACATGGGCCGTCACGAGAAAGCTCTTGTGCGCGCGTATGCCTTCCACGACTTTGTTAAGGCTCATTTTTGGCTTCTTTCTCTTTATGTATCTTGTCGAATATTTCGTTAAGGTGAAGGCTGTACTCCGTCGATTCATCCAGCCTGAAGAGCAATTCAGGAGTGAACTTCATCCTCAGCCTCTCTCCGAGCAGCTTCCTTATGAAACCCGTCGCAGAATTAAGCCCTTTCGCGGCGTATTCCTTCTCCTTCGCCCCGCCGAGAGAACTGAAATAGACCTTGGCGTTCCTCAGGTCGGGCGTCACCTCCACCCTTGTCACCGTCACGAAACCTATCCTCGGGTCCTTTATGTTCTCCGCTATTATCATCGAGATGTACTCCCTCATCTCGCTCGCTACCCTTTCAGGCCTTATCCCCATTTTAATATCTCCATGTTGTGGTTTATTATCCCTGCTGTTTATAATGCCTTACTGCATAATCCAGTTCCTCCGGCTTAGTCCTTATCCTGCCGTCGAGTTTTGCGTGAAGAGCCCTCTTCATCATATCCCTGAAATGGGGCCCGGGTTTAATGCCGGCCCTTTTCAGGTCTTCGCCGCGGAGGTGGAGCTTTATCTCGGAATATTTTACCATGAACGCCATTATCCTGCGCTTTACGGTCTGCGAGCCGCTCTTCGCGATGAACATAAGCAGCACTTCATGCGGATAGCCTTCAAGGCAGTCGTATATCTCGCTCGGTTTCATTTTCTCTCTCTTCGAGAGCGCACGCTCAACCTTTTCGCAGTCGCTTTTGAATGACGCGAGCATTGCGGCGTCTTCCTTACGCAGCACGAATTCACCGCATATCTTCCTGACGCTCTGCAGGCCAAGCTCATCGAGAAGGGCCGCCATATAAAGGATCCAGCGGCCTGTAATATGTTTCCTCTTCATGCTGCTCGAATCATACCATCTCAGGGTCTCGTCTACGGAACCGAAGATCGAGGCCGTGTTTCTCGTAAGCTTAAGGTCCTTATCTATGAAACGGAGCTCGTTAAGTTCCGAGAGCCTCTTTACCGCCTTCAGCGGCTTCTCTTCCGAAAGGATCGCTATGATCTCCTCGCGTATCCTCTGCTTCTGCGTCCTGTCGACCATCTGCAGGCCGACGGCTTTTTTTATGAGGTCTTCAGTATGGGGCTCTATCTTGAAATCGAACCTTTGCTCGAACCTTACGGCGCGGAATATCCTTGTGGGGTCGTCTAAAAAACTCAGGTCGTGTAGCGCCCTGATCTTGCCCTCCTGGAGGTCCTTCCTCCCGTTAAATGGGTCAAGCAATTCCCCGAACTTCGCCTTGCCGAGGTTGAACGCCATCGCGTTGATCGTGAAATCCCTCCGGTACAGGTCGTTCTCTATAGGCCCGAATTTTACGGTGGGCAGCGCCGCAGGCCGTTCATATACTTCGGTCCTCGTCATGGCGATATCTATTTTATATTTCCCGCCCGCCGACTTGGAAGGGGCGATACCTTTAGGGCACGGGAAGAACACTGTCCCTGTGCCGAACCTCTTATGGGATACGCAGGTCCCGCATAATTCCCTTGAAAGCCTTTTTGCGAAATCTATCGCGCTGCCTTCTATGACCAGGTCTATATCGTAATTCTCCACGCCGAGTATCAGGTCCCGTACGAACCCCCCGACCGCAAAGGCCTTGAAGCCCATCTCCGCCGCTATCCTTCCGGAGAACCTGAGCAGCTCGGCGACCTTGCCGGGAAAAGCCCTTTTGATCTTAGGGGTAAGGTCTACCGTAAACCGGCTCTCCTCTTCTTTTGCCCCTGATGCCGGTTCACCGAACAACCTCCCGTGGAAGGTGCGGAGCAGGTCTGTCCGGGTGACCAGGCCGAGGAACTTCTTATGGCCGATGACCGGGATACATCCCACGTTCTTTTGCTGCATGATATCCTGTATCGCATATATGGAGGTATCCGGCTTTACCGGGAAAAGTTTGCCGGACATGTATCCCTTGAGCCTCGCATGCCCGAACCCCCTCGATATGGCCTTCTCGAGGTCTTTCAGGGACGCGATCCCTTCCATTGACTTCCCGCCGCGTATGGCCGCATACTCCGTGCCGGCTGCGGCGAGTTTCTCCCTCGCCGAGGTGACCGTTTCTTCCGTGTCAAGCTGAAGCGCCGTTCCTGATATCAGGTCCTTCGCCTTGATGTCCGAATGTACATGGCTCCTCAGGCGGTCGATCAGCCGCGCCTTGACCTCCGCCAATCCGAGGCCCTTTATTACCGAGCCGGCCGCTGTCGGGTGCCCTCCTCCTCCGAAGTACGAGGCTATCTTTGACACGTTTATGAACGGCAGGCTGCTCCTGGCTATGAATTGCACCCTGTCCTTTGTCTGCACAAGTATGAACGTGGCATTGAAATTCTCCGCCTCCTCCATCTTGTGCGCCAGAAGGCTGAGGTCATCCACGTATTCATCACTTACCGCGGACGCTATCGCGACGTGTATCCCGTTGATTATATGTATCTCTGTAGACTGTATAAGGCGGGCCAGCAGGTTAAGTTCTTTATCCGTAAGTTCCCTGTTCAGGTAAGAGGAGACTGTATTCAGGTCCGCTCCCTGCGAAACGAGGAAGCTCACGATATCTATATCACGGCCCGTTGTGGTAGGAAATGTAAGGGACCCGGTATCCTCGTATATTCCGAGCGCCATTATCGTGGCTTCGAGCGGCGTTACCTTCAATCCCCTTTTTCTTATGATGTCGGCAAGTATAGTCGTTGTAGCGCCGGCCTTCTCGTATATGTCCTTATCCGCGGGTATGTCGCTCTCTGACCTCGGATGATGGTCGTAGAGGTGCACCTCCACGCCCTTCCTGCCTACAAGCCGGGCCATCTTCCCGATCCTGCCGGCCGACCTCGTCTCGACAACGACAAGTCTCTTAACATCATCCAGCCGCGCGTCCTTCTCGTGCTCTATGCTGACTATATCCTCGCTGAGGGACATAAATTCCCTTACAGCCCTCTCCTGCGAACCGGGCAGGACGAGCCTCGCGCCCGGATAAAGCCTGCGCGCCGCCACCATCGACGCTAACGCGTCGAAATCGGCGTTAGTGTGCGTTGTTATCAGATCGGTCAATAGAAGAGTGAGACGCCCCCGATCACCGAATTCGTATCGATGCCGCCGTTCGGTTTCTTGATGCCGAGATTCGATACATGCCTGTAGCGGTATCCGACGTTAAGCGCAAGGTTATCCTTGACGAAATAATATAACCCGGCGCCGGCATGGTCGACGAAATTCGCGTGCGACCCCTGCTTCCTCGTCTTCTCTGATATGTAGATGCCGCCGGTGCCGCCTTCTATGTAAGGATAGAACTTATCGCCCAATGGGAACATATACTTCAGCCCGAGGCTGCATCCCGCTTCATATTCCGAGCTCGGTTTGACCACCGGGTTGACGAAAGGCTCAACCATGAACAGCAGGGCGCCCTTCATGCTGTTCCATTTCAACCATTTCTTGGCGTTGAAACCGAACCTGCCCGCGATATATACATTGTCATAGTCTACCGGCGCGCCATCGTCCCCGACTTCAGCCGTGCCCCATCCCGAATAGAAACCGGCTTCCTTGAGCGTCGCATCGCTGTTTATAACATCTGCGGTCTCCGCCATGGCGTTCGATGACGCTATCAGGACTACCGATAATACCGCAAATACCTTTAAACCCCTGAGCATCTCCGCTCCCCCTTTCCTTATTTTGTGAAAATCATTTTTAATGACACCAGGAACATTACTATACCAAACAATCTCTGAAGAAACAAGTTCGACATGCCTATCGCCGCCTTTGCTCCCCACAGCCCGCCTACAAGGAACCCTATACATATGAATACCGCTGCTTTTATGTCGACATATCCGCCCTTATAATATACGAGTGCGGCAAGTATGCCTATCGGGGGAAGCAGCATCGCAAGCGTAGTGCCCTGGGCCTGGACCTGCGTGAACTTAAACACGTACACAAGGGCCGGTACAACTATCAGGCCTCCTCCTATTCCCATAAGGCCGCTCAATATCCCCGCCGCAAATCCTAATATAACATAAAGGAAAGCATTAGGCATCTTTAATCTCCTTATTTTTCCTTGTATCCCGCCGTCCATTTGTTTTTATAGAAATCATATGATTTCTTCAACTGCCTCTTGAATATGCTGTCTTTGCCGTCCCCCATAGATGTCACGCCGAAATATTCCTCATGGTCGATCCTGTCCGGGGAATCCCAGTACTTCGTCCCCGGGTTGTGCTCATAGGGGCTGCCGTCCATATACCACCTGTCCAGGTAGTCGAATATGCACCCTCCGACGCAATTCCCGGAGCTCTTCTTCGGCGCGGGAGGGTTTGCGCCCGCCCTGTTGTTCTCCATATCCTTATAGCAGCCCTGGAGGTACTCGAGCTGCATATCTTCGTCATCGCCCTTATTCTTATTGTAGGAGAAAATGCCGTATTCGGTGAGGAAGACGGGCCTGTCGAAATCCCTCTTGACCTGTTTCCACATCGTACCGAAACCCCATTTCCCCATATACGCGTTCATGCCAATGATGTCGATATCCGGGAGGTATTCCCTGTACAGGGGAAGATGGCTTCCCCTGAAACCCTCGCATATGCCGACCAGGTGGTCGGGGTCTATCTGCTTGATCATTTGTGCGCATTCGTTCACGAGCGTCAGGTAATCCTTCATATTGGCGCCGGCGTTGCAGCGGGACCATGTCGCGATGTTGTTCTCGTTGCCGAGAAGCCACATCAGCACATAGGGCTCATCCTTGTTGTCCTCGACCATAGCCCTTACAGACTTCTTTATATTCTCCCTCTGCGCCGGATCAGAATAATCGCATCCCTGGTCCCAGGTCGTGCCGCTGCCGACAGTCCACGAACCCATGAAATTCCCCATTATCGCGCGTATGCCGTATTTAGAATACATATCCCTGAGCAGGGCCTTGTTGACAGGATGGTCGTATTGCAGGCGGAAGCTTTCGCTCTTGCGGTATATATCCCCGAGGATGGGATTGTCGGACGGGACATGGTAGATCCTGATAGTGTTGCAACCCATATCCTTCAATATCTGGAAATCTCCTACCGTCGCCTCGCCTGCGTCCTGCTTTTCATTCCTGTTCCGGTCGACCCAGACATCGTACGCTATATCGTTCTTGTTATTTTTATTCTCATCGTAATACATCCAGTCGCGCATCGTCTCATCGCCGGGAGACTCGCCGATCACAACGGGGCTGAAGACGACGCCCTTGATATAATACGGCTTCCCGTCAACGACCAGTTCCCATCCGCCGTCGGCGTCCTTGACCGCCTTGGACTTGGCGTCGGCCGCCGGCGCGCATAAGGCGAATATAACGGCCATCGATACTATCGCCGGCCACTTCACCATTTCTTGAATATGAAGAATACCGCCCCTACCATGAACATGAAGCCAACGAGATAATTCCACTTCAATCCTTCCTTTAGGTATAGGACCGAGAATACGCAGAAGACGACCAGGGTTATGACCTCCTGCAGCGTCTTAAGCTGTGCGGTCGAGTACTGGTAGCTGCCCATCCTGTTCGCGGGCACCTGGAAGCAGTACTCCGCGAATGCGATAAGCCAGCTTATCAATATCGCCAGGGTTATGGGCGAATTCCTGAACTTCAGGTGGCCGTACCAAGCGAATGTCATGAATATGTTGGAGATGGTCAATAATACGATGGTGCGCATGTTGTGCCTTTCATTTCTCCCGATAGCGGGAACTTATGGTGCGCCTGGTGCGAATTGAACGCACAACCTTCAGCTCCGGAGGCTGACGCTCTATCCAATTGAGCTACAGGCGCAGATCTTTTCAGGGGCGCGGGTGGAACTTCTGGTGTATCTGTTTCAACCGCTCCTTGTTTATATGCGTATATATCTGCGTGGTCGAAATATTCACGTGTCCGAGCAATTCCTGGACTATCCTAAGGTCCGCGCCGTTCTGCAGGAGGTGTGTCGCGAACGAATGCCTCAAAGTATGCGGCGTCACCCTCTTCTTTATGCGCGCGTCCCTTACGTAATGCTTTATCACCATCCAGAACGTCTGGCGCGACATCGGCTTGCCGAGGCGCGTCAGGAATAACGCGTCAGAGCCCGCGTTCTTCAGGAACTTCGGCCTGGCTTTTTCAAGATATTTCTGTATGGCTTCCTTTGCCTTGCTTCCAACGGGTATTATACGCTCTTTTTGCCCCTTGCCGAGGCACTTAACGAATCCCATCTCCGTATGCAGGTCGTTCAACTTAAGGCTTACCAGTTCCGATACCCGCATGCCCGTCGCGTACATCAGCTCCAGCATCGCCTTGTCCCTTATCCCCTGTTTAAGGCGCGAATTAGGGCTGACGAGGATCGCCTCAACTTCCTTCTCGTCGAGCACGTCGGGAAGCGTCTTCCAGAGCTTAGGCGTCTCTATGACGGATGTCACATCTTCCTTCAGGAGGCGCTGGCTTGCGAGGTACCTGTGGAAGACCTTTATCGCAACAAGGTTCCTTGCGATGGAACTCGCGTTGAGCTTTTTGTCCTTCAGGCTCATGAGGAAATCCTGTATCTCAGGCCTCTTGACCTTGTTAAGGTCGGTTATTCCGTCCTTTTTAAGATATCCCGTATATTTTGCAAGGTCCCTCCCGTAGGATTCAAGCGTATTTTTGCTTAACCCGCGTTCTACCGAAAGGTAATCCATGAATTCACTGATGAACTCTTCCATTTATAAGAACGGGTTCTCCTCTTTCTCCTGCCCTATCGTCGTAGAGGGTCCGTGCCCCGGATATACTATAGTCCCATCCGCGAGCATTGCGACCAATTTTTTCAGCGAATCATCCAACTGCTTCCCTGATCCCCCGGGCATGTCGGTCCTGCCGACGCTCCCGGCGAAAAGCGTATCACCGCTGAAAAGAATATCCCCGGCCTTTAAGCATATGCCTCCGGGAGAATGTCCGGGGGTGTGGATCACCTCCAGCGAGAGGTCCCCCGCCTTTATTATATCGCCTTCCTTCAGGCAGGTGTCTGCCGAGGACGCGACGGCGTCCGCTTTATGCGCGTATACGGGCAATCCAAATTCCGCGTTAGCCCCGGTGTGGTCGAAGTGCCCGTGGGTATTGATCACGCATCCCGCTTTCAACCCGTCCCTTTCGAGCTGCCGCCTTATGGCGCCGGCATCCCCGCCCGGGTCTATTATGACCGCTTCTTTCGTCCTTGCGCACCCCAGGATGTAACAATTCGCGCCAAGAGGCCCGACCTGCAACCGCCTAAGGATATATCTCATTTAGCGGGCAGTGTCTGCTCTATCGTATTCAGGGGCTTGATCGATTCTTCCTCCTTGATTATGAAGGGCTTAACCGTCTTGGTCTCGAAAAGCCTCATTATGACGCGCCTGCGGCTGTCCAGGTCGTTGATCATCCTTGACGCCTGCACTTCGGTCGGCTGCCCCAACTCCACTTTCTTCCGGATGGACTCGTAGAACTTTATATATTTTTCAAGCTCTTCCTTCTTGGGGCTGTTCAGGAGGTCCTGCATCCTCTGCAGGTCCTCGACGGCCCTTGTCGCGGCAAGCGCCTCGCGTTTCCTGCTCCCTTCCGTCTTCAGGCAGTCTATCAGGTCTTCCGTCCAGGTCCTCCAGTAATTGAAATGGTTATTGTACAACACATCGTTGGTATATACCCCCTTGTAATCCTGGGGGTACATGACCGGAGTCACCTTCTTGGGAGGCTGTTTCTTTATGAATTTCTTTTTCAATGTCTCGCATCCGGACATGCTTATGCACATGCACAACACAAGGAACAACGGAATGACCTTCTTCAATGATCGCCTCATCATGCCTCCTTTATCAGCTTCCTGAACTCATCCCCACCTATGATCCTGACCCCGAGTTTCTTCGCCTTATCGTATTTGGAGCCGGGTTTATCCCCGGCGACCAGGTAATCCGTCTTCTTCCCTACGCTCGCTGACGCGTTCCCGCCGAGTTCCCTAACCAGCTGTTCGGCATCAGGCCTGCTGAGATCCTTAAGCTCGCCTGTAAATACGAACGACTTTCCTTCCAATGGGGAAGACCTTTTACCCTTTCCGGCGTCCGACATGCTGACGCCGGCTTCCTTGAGTTTACGCAATACTTTGCCTGACGCCTTATTCCCGAAATATTCCTCTATCGAGTCCGCGACTATCGGCCCTATCTCGTTGACCTTCACGAGGTCAACCGACTTCTGCCTTGAAAGCTCATCAATAGAACCGAACCTCTTGGCCAGGACGTCGGCTATGTGTTCGCCGACATGGCGTATGCCCAGGGCGAATACCAGCCTGTTGAGCGGGCAGGCCTTGCTCTTCTCAATGGCGGTTTCCAGGTTCCTCGCGGACTTTTCTCCCATCCTCTCCAGCCGCTCAAGGCGTTCCGCCTTGAGCGAATATATATCGCCGTAATCCTTTACGAGGCCGCTGTCGACAAGCTGTTCAGCCATCGATTCTCCGAGGCCCTCTATGTCCATGGCCGTCCTCGACGCAAAATGTATAACGCTCTCCTTCAATTGCGCGGGGCAGAATACGTTCTCGCATCGCACCGCCACCTGGTCCTCTTCCCGTTTCGCGGACGCGCCGCATACGGGGCATTTCCTGGGCATCTCGAATCTCTTCTCCCTGCCCGTGCGCGCGGACTTCACAACCTCGACGACCTGCGGTATTATCTCGCCCGCCTTTTCTATTATGACCGTATCCCCGATCATGATATCCTTGCGCCCTATTTCATCCCAGTTATGGAGCGACGCGTGCGTGACGGTCGTCCCCGCCACAGATACCGGCTCGAATACCGCCACGGGCGTCAAGGCGCCCGTCCTGCCTACCTGGACCTTGATGTCGATCAGCCTGGTCCTGGCCTGTTCCGCGGGGAACTTATAAGCGATCATCCACCTCGGCGACTTCGAAGTCGATCCCAATATCTTCTGCTGCGCGAATGAATTCACCTTTACGACCATCCCGTCTATGTCATAATCCAGCCCGGGGCGCTTCTTCTGCCAGGTATCGCAAAACTCTATGACCTGGTCTATATCCGCGCACACCTTATAATTCCGGTTCACCCTGAACCCGAGTTTCCTTAGCCCTTCCAGGAGCCCGGACTGTGACTTAAACTGCTCCCCTTCGAAATAGCCTATGCCGTGCATGAATATATTCAGGCCGCGTTTCGCGACTATCTTAGGATCAAGCTGCTTCAGGGATCCTGCGGCGGCGTTCCGGGGGTTCGCGAACAGCTCCTCCGCGTCCTTCTCTTTTATCCTGTTTATCTCCCTGAAGCTTTCGAGATGCATATA
>JBAZFE010000022.1:0-14482 GCA_041653555.1 Candidatus Omnitrophota bacterium | reverse complement strand
GTCCACATCCTGGAAACCGGAAGCGTGCATCTCGTCGCTCCTGGTTATCTCGTATTTCTTCGATGTGCAAGGCATTATCGAGACCATGACTATCTTGGACGGGTCGATATTGTTCTTTTGCGCGTAATACGTCTTCGAGAGGACGCCGAGGATCTCATGCGGAGATTTGCACGACGAGAAATGCTCGATCATGTCCGTGTGGAACTTCTCCATGAAATCCACCCATGACGGGCAGCAGGTCGTGATCAGCGGGAGCGGCTTCGTTCCCTTAATGAGCCTCTGCTCGAGTTCGCTCGCCTCTTCCATTATCGTGACATCGGCGGCGAAGTTGGTGTCGAAGACGGCCTTGAAGCCGAGCCTCCTTAACAGCGCGTAAAGCTTGCCGGTGAAGTTCTTTCCGGGATAACCGAACGCCTCGCCGATAGACGCCCTTACCGCCGGCGCTATCTGGACGACGCAGTATTTATCGGGGTCCTGCAGGGCCTTCCAGACCTTCGGTGTGTCATAATATTCGAGTATGGCTCCCGTCGGGCAGTGCGCCGAGCACTGTCCGCACTTGATGCACGGCGATTCCGACAGCTGTATATCTCCCGCGGGCGAAAACCTTGTATTTATGCCCCTCTGAAGGAACGAGAGCGCCCATACGTCCTGCATATCCTGGCAAACGTAGATGCACCTTCCGCAGAGTATGCACTTCTCGGGCTCGAGCACGATGGCCTTAGTCGAGTCGTCCTTCGGGAGGTCCCTCTTTATCTTCGGGAAGTACTCCTCCGAAATCCCGAAATCCGCGACTAACTTCTGCAGCTCGCAATTGTTGTTGCGGCCGCATATGAGGCAGTCGTTCGGGTGGTTCGAAAGTATCAGTTCGAGCACGCTCCTGCGTATCGAGACTATCTCGGGATCATGCGTCGTTATCTCCATGTTCTCCTCGAGCGGCGTGCAGCATGCCCTCAGCATCTTGTTGGAACCCTTGACCCTTACGATGCAGATGCCGCAGCTCGCCGAAGGCGGCAGGTCCGGATGCTTGCAGAGAGTCGGTATCTTTATCTGGACGCTCTTCGCGGCCTCGAGTATCGTAGTCCCCTCGGGGACCCTCAAAAGTATGTCGTTTATCTTAGCTTGTATGGATTTTGCCATTTTTTATTCCTTACCTACCGCTTTGAATTTGCAGACTTCGAAGCATCTGCCGCAGCGGACGCATTTGTTCATGTCTATTATGTAACCGTCATCCTTGTTGCCCGTTATAGCTTTCGCCTCGCAGTTCATGAAGCAGAGGCCGCACTTCTTGCATTTCTCCGGTATTATCTTGTAGCTCAGGAGGTCGCGGCACTTCTTCGAGGGGCACTTCTTGTCGAGTATATGCACCCTGTATTCGTCCTCGTAATACCTGAGGGTCGAGACCACCGGGTTCGGCGCCGTCTGCCCGAGGCCGCACAATGCCGCCCTCTGCATCGACTGCGCTATCCTCCTTAAATTATCGAGGTCGCCTATCTCGCCGCGCCCTTCGGCTATCTTGCTCAGGAAACCGAGCATCTGCGCGGTGCCTATCCTGCATGGCGAGCACTTTCCGCACGATTCATCGAAACAGAACCTCTGGTAGAATCGCGCGATATCGACCATGCAGTCGTCCTCGTCCATGACTATCATGCCGCCCGAGCCCATTATCGAGCCGAGCTTCTGCAAATTCTCGTAATCGACCGGCGTATCGAGGAAATCCTTCGGTATGACCCCGCCGGAAGGCCCGCCCGTCTGGACGGCTTTTATATTCTTGTTCTTGTATACACCGCCGCCTATATCGAAGACTATCTCGCGTATCGTCGTGCCCATAGGCACCTCGACGAGGCCGGAATTTTTCACCTTGCCGGTAAGCGCGAATACTTTCGTTCCCTTTGAGGTCTGCGTGCCCACCTTCGCGAACGCTTCACCGCCCCTGTTTATGATATAAGCGATGTTGGCAAGCGTCTCGACGTTATTTATGACGGTCGGCTTATCCCAGAGCCCTTTGACCGAAGGATACGGCGGGCGGGGGTGCGGCGCGCCTCTCTTGCCCTCTATGGAAGCTATGAGTGCGGTCTCTTCGCCGCATACGAAAGCGCCGGCTCCGAGCCTTATCTCGAGGTCAAAACTGAAATCGCTGCCTAATATATTTTTGCCGAGCAGGCCGCTCGCGTAGCACTGGTCTATCGCTTTCTGGATCCTCTCTACCGCGAGCGGGTATTCCGCCCTTATATAGAAATATCCCATTGACGCACCTACCGAAAACCCGGCTATCATCATGCCTTCGACTACCGAGTGCGGGTCGCCTTCCAGCACGCTCCTGTCCATGTACGCGCCCGGGTCCCCCTCGTCGCCGTTGCAGATGACATATTTCTGGTCGGAGGCCATCTTCTTCGCGAAATTCCATTTCATCCAGGTCGGGTATCCGGCGCCTCCCCTTCCGCGCAGGCCGCTCTTCTTCATCTCATCTATCGTGTTATCCTGCGTCTTCAGGTCGAAGAGGACCTTCTTGAGGGCCTGGTAACCTTCATTGGCCATATATTCTTCGATGCTCTCGGGGTCTATCACGCCGCAATTGCGCAGGACTATCCTTAGCTGCTTTGGTTCCCTGCGCGCGGTAAGCTCCTTGACGACCGTTCCCTGCTTGACCGCGTCAAGTATGCGTCCGAGGTCCTCATCCTTGACCCCGTAATATGTCGTATCGGGCAGTACTTTGACCACGACGCCCTGGTTATAAGCGCCTACATCGGCTACGCGTACAGCCTGGACCGAGTCCTGCATCCCGCGGTCCCTGAGGCCGTTGAGCAGGATAGCATGGACATCCTTCGTCCTGTCGAGCGCAAAGCTTGTATCCTTAATATATATTATCTTTTTATCCATTATTTCTTTACCTGTATGTCGTATATGTGGTCATTGACCAGCCTGTGGTTGTGTATGTGCTCTTCGATGATCTGGATGGCGACCTCGCCATTCACCCTTCCATAGGTGACCTGGGGCATTCCCTCGACATTGACCTCTACAAGAGGCTCGACGGAACACATCCCGACGCAGCCGCATTTCTTCACGGCCACGGGAATGTTGCGTTTCTTGGCTTCCTCGGTAAGGACCTTGAAGACCTCGTCGGCGCCCGCGGCTATCCCGCAGCTCGACATCCCGACCTTTATCCAGTTCTTCTCTTCCTTCTTCGGCTGTTTCGCTATATTTTCGAGCGATTCCCTCGTTATCTTGCTCATTTGGCGACCTGCTCCTCTTCATACTCAGCAATAATGTCCGCGACGCGGTCCTTCGTGACCTTACTGTATACTTTTTGGTCGATCTTGATGACAGGAGCGAGCCCGCAGCAGCCGAGGCACCGTACGACTTCGAGCTGGAACAAACCGTCCTTGCTTGTGCCGCCCTCACGCACTCCGAGGATATCGCGCATCTCGTGGAGGAGTTCCGAAGCGCCCTTGAGGTAACAGGCGGTGCCCATGCAGACCTGCACCAGGTGCTTACCCGGAGGCACGAGCTTAAAGAAATGATAGAAGGTTATGACCTCATATATCCTCGCGAGCGGGACATCCATATATTTCGAAAGCTGCAGGGACGTCGCGCGCGGCACATACCCGTAAATGTTCTGCACATCGTGCAGTATCATTATAAGGCTGCCCTTCTTGCCCTCCCATTTTTTGACGATATTCTTGATATCGTCGGATAATTTGTCTTCTTGCATGTTCAGTTCCTTCTCCGAAGTTTGATTTACCAAAGGTATTCGGTGGGATACAATGGTAGTAATATATCACATACGAAACCGCGTGTCAAGTGTCAGCGCCCCGAAGCCCCGCTTTTTTTATCCATTATGCGCAGCATATGGCCGGCAGAGCGCATGTAGAATTTGTAATTGCCGTCGGTAATATTCGGGCTCTTCTTGCAGGCAAGCACCTTATTGAAATGCTCCTTTGCGGACTCGATGTCCCCCTCCGACCTCTTGATGGCCCCAAGGTCGAAATACGCCGTCACGTTATCCGGATCATGTTCGATGGCGATCTTGTATTCCGCGACGGCCTTTTCCCTCTCGCCGAGGATATTATAACAATGCGCGAGCCAGTTGCGCGAATCAACGTCCTTCGCGTTAAAGAAGAGCGCCTTGCGGTAGGTCCTCGCGGCGTCCTTTACCATAAACGCGCTCATATAGTCGCCTGCGCGCCTGAAAAGCAGGTAGGAGACCTGAGGCCTGAGCCCGAGGAACACGGCCGCAATGAATATCGCTGTTATTATATAATTCTTTATCTTGCCTGTCTGTATCATCGTCAACCCATTATAAAAAGCAGGATACCGAGGGCTATCAATATATTTCCGCCAATAACAGGAGCCACCCTCTCTACGACCTCGACCTTCGGATGCATATATTTAACGATGCCGCTGAAAACCCCAACCATTATTATGGGAAGGCTTTGCCCGAGCGCATAAGTGAAGAACAGCATTACCGCGTACAGGAAGTCCTTCTCGATCAAGCCCAGGCCCGCGATCACTACGAGAAAAGGCCCACAGACCGGGCATGTAGGCGCCTCAAATAGCACGAATATCATGCCGAAGATGAACGCGCCCGCCACTCCGCCGTGCTTTATATTGAACGCCTTGGCCGCGAGCACCTCAAGCGGCCTTATTTTTATAAGCCCGGCCATCTGGACGCCGACAAATAACACCGCGGTTCCCGCCAAATAGTAGAAATACCTGCTGAAGCCCATCATCTTGGCCGCAAGCGTGCCTATCATACCGAGAAGGACTCCAAGCAGCGTATAGCTCAGGACCAGCGCGGCAACGAAAGACATCGTGACCAGGAAAGCCTTCTTCTTCGAATCGACGCCTCCGATAAGGCCTATAACGACCGGCATCCTGACTATCGTACAGGAGGCCAGGCTAAGGATAGACGCGGCCCAGAAGACGACGACAAATGTCCATAGCGAATGCTGGTTCACCGCTGTGACGATAGTTTGAATATCTGTATTCACCCTCTTATACCTCTACCTTGTATCCGGCCAGGTCGACATAGTGCATCGGAAGGTTCGTCGGCTCGCTCACGAAAAATATCGACGGCCTCCCCTTCCCCGGCTCGGATATCTCGCAGTGCGGCGTATCCTTGAGCATCGTGAATATACAGGTCTTATGGTCGTTGTATTTCAGCCGCAGCATCATGAAATCCTTCGCGCCCAGCTTGCCTGCCTTCGCCTTCCGCTCGATCTCCTTGTGCTTGATGAGGCCCAATATCATGCAGACCGGCTTCAGTTTGCGCCCCGTATTGTTGATTATTATGAACTCCTCGTGGTGCGGATGGGAGTTCAGCATCAGGCGCGCGGCATTGTCCGAGCGTATGCATATGAGCTTGTGGGTGCCGTGTTCCACCGGCGAGGAGTAGATCGTGTCCACGAGGCCGTCCCTGTGCGTCCTGCGCAGTATCTTCGCGGTCGGGCGCAGCGTCCTTATGAGCCCCTTCCTATCGAGGCGCAGCATTATCTTGTCCGTCGCATCGACGGGCTTCAATCTTATCGTCTTCATGTCAGCGCAGATGCTCCATAAGTATTTTAACGCCTATCGCTATTAATATGAGCCCGCCGGCCGCCTCGAGCTTCCGTTCGAAGAAATGCCCGGCGGTATTGCCTATCATCACGCCCAGGAAGGACAGCGAGAACGTTACCGCCCCGATCACGGCCACCGGAAGCACTATCGACACCTGCAGGAACGCGAAGCTGAGCCCCGCGGCGAGCGCATCGATGCTGGTCGCGACCGACAGGACTATCATCTCCTTCAGCCCGAACGACGCCTGCCTCTCCTCTTCGTCGATCTTCCGTGACCCATATATCATCTTGCCGCCTATGAAGGCAAGCAGGCCGAATGCGGCCCAATGGTCTATGCCGGTTATGAACCCCTTAAGGCGTAAACCCGCCATCCATCCGATCACGGGCATTACCATCTGGAACGACCCGAAGAATGACCCGAACTTCAGTGCGCTCTTCAGCTTATTCCGCCTGATGACCACTCCGCCCGCGACCGAGACCGCGAACGCGTCCATCGCGAGCCCGAGGGCGATGAGCAATATTGCCGGGGTGCTCACGCGCTACTCGCCGACTGAGATGCCGGCCTTATCGCTTATTGCTGCAATGCTTAGGCGGGTCACTTTCAGTTCCGTGAGGAGGTCCAGCACGCCGACTATCTGCTTAAACCGGACGGATTTGTCGGCCTTGAGGACTACTGCGGCTTTAGGGTTCTCCTTGTGCTTCGCGGCCAATTTATCCCTGAGGCCGGAAGACGTCACCTTGTCCTTATCGACATAAATAGCGCCGTCGCCGGTTATCGATATGCTTATCTGGTTCTTTTCCTCAATCGGGACTACATTATTCGCTTCGGGAAGTTTGACGTCCAGTTTCTGTATGCGCTGCGGGCTGAACGTATAGAGCAGGCTGAACGAAATGAAAAAAAAGATGAACATGTTCATGATTATGTCGGTCATGGCCACGTTCTCGAGCGTGAAGAGAAAACCCTTCCTTCCCTGTATCTTCAAAGATTCCCCGCCTCCTTCAACTCAATTATAAGTTCCAGGAACTGGATGGAATGGTTCGTTAGCTCGTTGGACATATATTTGATGCGGCTGACGAAATAATTATAGCAGAGGAAGAGCGGTATCGCTATGATGAGGCCGGCCGCGGTCGTGATCATCGCCTGGTAGATGCCGGCTGCGAGCGCGTTCACGGTTATGTTGGCGCCGGCATGTTCCCATGTCATGAACGCCCGGATGAGGCCCGTGATCGTGCCGAGGAAACCGAGGAGCGGCTCGATGCTTATTATCGACGCCAGCGCGCCGAGGTATTTCTCTATCTTCAATACCTGGTTATTGCCGATCTGCTCCATCACCTTCTCGAGCCTCTGGGGCGCGAGGTACCTTCTCTCGATGCCTACCTTGAATACCGCCGCTATAGGGTATTTGCTGTTCTCCTCGCAGAGGTCGAGCGCCATCTGGATCCTGTTCGCCTTGAGGCAATGGAAGACCTCCTGGATGAAGCCGAACGAATCCATCTTGAGGTTCCTGAGCTCAAGGAACTTCTCGACCACTATCGCGAAGCCGACGACCGAGCCCAGTATGATGGGCGCCATTACGGGGCCGCCCTTAATTATGATATCAAGCATGACTTGCTCCTTGAAGGTTTTATGTAGGATTTAGGAAAGTGATTTTATCACTATCCGCTTTTTTTATCAATGTTATTTTTCGCGAGAAGGCCCTCTATCGTCTTGATCAGTTCCGGAGGCTCGAACGGTTTCATCACATACGCGTCGGCGCCGACTTCAAGGCCGAGTTTCTTGTCGAGGTCGCCCGCCTTCGCGGTGAACATTATTATCGGTATCTTCGCGTACCTCGTATCCTTCTTCAAAAAAGCGCAGACCTTATACCCGTGCATCTTTGGCAGCATGAGGTCCAGTATTATGAGGTCGGGCTTTTCTTCGTGCGCCTTGTTCAGCCCCTCCATGCCGTCCGAGGCAGTGACCACGTCATAGCCGATCGATTGCAGGCGGAAGCCCACCGTCCTTAGCACATCCTCTTCGTCATCAACCAGCAGTATCTTTTTCTTGTCCATATCGCCTCCATTGCCTCCCTGTCTGCCCCGGGCTCAGCCGAGGAATTTGTCCAGTATCGCGATGAGCTGTTCCTGTTCGAACGGCTTGACCAGGAACCCGTCGGCACCGGCCTCTTTTGCCTGTTCGGATATTTTATCCGTGCTGGCCGTGAACATCACTATGGGTATGTCTTTCAGCCCGGGATCCGCCTTGATGGTCTTGCATGCATCCCGGCCGTCCATTACCGGAAGCCGCATGTCGAGCAGCACGAGGTCCGGCCTCTTCTCCTTCATAAGGTCGAGAGCTTCCTGCCCGTTGGCCCCCGTGACCACGTTATATCCGAGGCTCTTCAGGCGGAATGCCGTCACCTTTACGAGGTCCGCTTCATCATCCACGATAAGTATGGTCTTCGGCATGCATTTCCCTTCTTTCTACTATAGGCAGGTTAAAGATAAAGCTGGCCCCTTTGCCGTATGTTGACTCGGCCCAGATCTTTCCGCCGTGTCTTTCCACTATCTCCTTCGATATCGCGAGGCCGAGGCCCGTCCCTCCGGTCTTTCGCTCAGTGCCCTTCTCCAGCTGCTCGAAACGGCGGAAGAGCCTGGGGATGTCCTCTTCGCGTATGCCGGGACCCGTGTCCTTCACGGTTACGCGTATAGTGTTATCCTTTATTTCCGTGATCAGCGTTATCTCTCCCTTGTCGGTGAGCTTCACGGCGTTATTGACCAGGTTCGTGAGCACCTGCGTTATCTTGTCCCTGTCGAACACTATCTTAGGCAGGCCTTCGGAAAGATCCAGCGCTATATTAAGCGCCTTATCCTTGGCCATCGTTACCATGGTATCATACACCTCGCGCACCACCTCGTTTATATCCTCCGGCTCGAAATTGAACGTCAACTTGCCCGATTCGAGCTTCTGCAGGTCGAGCACATCGTTGATGAGCCTCGCGAGCCTGTCAACGTTGCGTTTCGCGATATTCAGGAATTCCTTCTGGTCCTTGTTCAGCTCACCCGTAGTCCCGTCGATAACGAGCGCTATGCCCTCCTTGATCGCGGTAAGCGGCGTCCTGAGCTCATGTGACACCATCGACGTAAAATCGGCTTTTATCCTGAGGGCATCCTCGAGCTCCCTTGAGTATTTCTCGACCTTCTCCTTCTCTTCCTGTATATCCTCGAGCAGGTTAAGGCTCGCGGCCTGCGTGTCGGAAAGGTCTCTCGTCCTGTCCTCAACCCTTGCTTCGAGCTCCTTGGATAATCTTTCCAACTCGTCCCTGGCCTTCACAAGCTCGTCCTGCCTGATCTTGACATTGGCTACCATCTGCTTGAACGTTTCGGCAAACTGCTCTATCTCGTCGCCGGTCTTTGCCTCGATCTTATAATCCCAATCGCCCTTCATTATCATCTCGGTGGCTATATGCAATTCGTGTATCGGCCTCGCAAATATATCGCCAAGGTAACACCCGACCGGCAGCATGACGACTATCATGCATGACCATACCACAACGAGTATGAACAGGAACTTGTTGACGGGGGCGAAAGCCTCTAGCTCGTCCTGGGCTATAAGTATTTTCCATGACGTATTCCCATCGGAAAACAGCGATGCCGGGATATCGGCGCTGACAAGAAAGATCTTGCCGTCATGAACGCTTAGCTTGTCGGTGATGATATACGGGGCTGTACCGCTGTTGACGGCCTCGAGACAGTCCCCTTTACAGAACTTGAACGTCATCGGCTCCACGCCTTCATGGAATATTATATCGCCCTTGCCGTTTATCAGCGACGCGTGCCCGGTCTTCCCGATCTTGAAATCCTGCAGAGGCTTAAAAAACCCTCCGGCCTCGAGGAACGCCTTGCATACGCCTATAAAGTTCCCGGCGCTATCGCGTATCGGCACAGCCAGCGTTATGCCCCATTTATCCGATGACGGGTCAAATGAGATATCGCCGATATAGTCGCCTCCGTTGCCGCCATTATAGACCTTCTGCCACCAATCTTCGTCCGCCTGGAAATAGTCGCTGGTCTTGCTTGAAGCGGCTACGAGCCCGCCGAACCGGTCGGTGATGAACACTTCGCCCATATTGCCTTCGTCCTCGGAGAGCGCCTTCAGCCTGATCGCAACATAATTATCCAGGTACTCTTTCATAGCGGGGTCGTCATTCCCTATGCCAGGCCATTTTCTATCCATCTCCCTGATGAACGCGGCCCTCGATGCGGGCGTCATAGCCTCAAGCTTTGCGTTCGTATCCAAAATTTGTTTCTTCCACAGCGGGCTGTTCGAATACGATCTTACGTGCTGCAGTTCCAGCTTTATCGAATCGGAGACGTATACGGCAAGCAGATGCGCCATCTTGTTGTAGTCCCTGCCTATCATCGAGTGCACAAAATCATAGCCGAGGTAAAACCACAGGCCCAAACCCAGGGTCACTATCGCAAAAGCGCTCCAGAATATAAAGAGCGTGACGCGTCTTCTTATGCCGCCTATCCTGCGCGCCTTTCCCTCGCTGTTCCTGAATACCCCGAGAATACCGAAGAAACATGCCGAAAGTATGATAGCGCAGATGACCCGGAAGAACTGGACCGGCACGCCGGCGGCTTTTATGAAATTCGGGTAATTCAGCACAGTAGAAAATAGAAAATCGGATTTGGGCACGATCATACCGGCCAGGACCCCGTACGCAAGAAATGCGCCGGCGGCACCCAACGCGCTCAATCGGACGACGCGCGGTAATGCCGCGGCCGGCCGCTTAGAGGCCTCCACGAGTAGCGCAACAGCCGCAAGGACGGTCCCGGGAACTCCTATGAAATACCTGGCGATAACCGTTATGACCGTCAGGTCTTTGACCGTCAAATAAACAGGGATCCAAGCGGCAACGCCTATGTATGGCAGCGCGTTAAGGTATCGCAGCGCGGGTTTCTTGCGCGCGATGACGCGGCAACCGAAGAAGATAAGGCAAAAGAACGAGGCAGGCAGAAGGACGCTGCCTGCAACATCCAGCAACCTCGTATCGAACGGCCTGCCGATCAATATCAACAGGTCGACCCATTCGTTAAGCCCATGGACCAGGCCGAACATCCCTATCAGCCATATCTCGCGGGATATGTCAAGGAATCCCGCCTTTCTCCCGGCGGCGAACACTACTATAGCCAGGACAAAAAAAGCCAGCCCATAGATAAAATATATCGCCAACACTTAAGGTTTTACCTTCCTGGCCTCGTCCTCTAGCGCGGCAACCCTCTTTTTAAGCTCTATCATCTTGAGCTCCCTTCCAACCGCCGCCTTATTGAACCTCTCGAGGTCGCGCATCTTCCTGTTCAATTCTTCCTGCAGTTTCCTCTGGCCGGTTATATCACGGGCGATCGTAGATGCCCCGACCACCTTGCCGTCCTTATCCTTTATCGGGGAGACGGTCAATGAGACATCTATAATCCTGCCGTCCTTGCAGAGGCGCAATGTGTTAAAATGTTCGACATGCGCGGCGCCTTTGACTTTTTCGAGTATCTCAAGTATCTCGTTCGTATGGTCCTTCGGGGCCAGGACCGATACGGGCTTCCCTATCATCTCCGCAGCCGTGTAACCATACATCCTTACCGCGCCCTCATTCCAGCTCACGATTACGCCGTCGAGCGTCTTTCCAATAATCGCGTCATCGGAGGAATCTACGATGGCGGCCAGCATGGCCTGGGCGCGTTCGACCTCTTTCTTATGCGTGATATCTGAGATCAAGCCGTCGAAATAGATCTCGCCTTTTTCGTTTTTTTTCATGACCGTCGTATGAAGAGCGACGAATTTCCTGCCTTTGAACGTCTTAAGCTCGATCTCTTCGTCCTTAAGAAAGCCCATCTTCAATATCTTGTCGCTGAATTCCTTCCTCTTTGCCGGGTCCGCGTAGAGCTCGCTGACGCTATGCTTAAGAAGCTCCTCTTTTGATCCGGCCTCGAACATATCCACTATCGTATCGTTGACCTCGAGGAAGCGCCCTTCCGGGCCGGGCGTATTGCGGTAGATCCCTATCCTCAGGTTATCGATAAGCTCCATGTATTTGCGCTCCGATTCCCTGAGTTCACACTCGATCTGCTTTTGCGCGCCGACTTCCCAGAAGATGCCGAATATCCCGGCCACGTTTCCGGCGCCATCCCTTATCGGGGATTTAAAGGTGCGGATGACCGTCTTATTCCCGTCCCTAATATACGACTCCTCAAATTCCGCGGCCTTCCCCGAATCCATCAGCCTTCTGTCATCTTCCCTGTACTTGTCCGCGATCTCCTTAGGGAAAAAGTCATAATCGGTCTTGCCCTTTATCTGCTCGGAAGTTATTCCGAGGTCCTCGGCATAGTTCTTATTGCATACGACATAGACCGAACTCCGGTCCTTATAGAACATCTTGTGCGGTATGCTGTCAAATAAGGCCTTGTAAACGTTCTCAGGGTTATCCACGTCCGCCGCCTTCCTTATTCTACCTCTATATTCCTGGAATTCTCCCACAAGCCGTGTATGTTGCAGCAGCTTAACGCGAAGATGACGCCGGGCTTGTCTGTCCTGAATGTCATCTGGGCTTCGGGATTCGTATAGACGGAGCTCGTATCGGGGCCCTGCGTGGAAGCCCCGTGCGACGAAAAATCGGCCTGGCCGACCTGGTACGGGAATTTCTCCGAGTTCGGGAGGAAGAATACCTTTATCCATGATATGTGATGTTCTGTCTTGTTGGGGTGGGGGATCTCTTTACCGACAGTCACTGTGACCTTGACCGGCTCGCCCTTCCTCGCCTTATCCGGGGCGTCTATCACCGGCACATGCTTTTCGGATTTCCAATCGGCGCTCTGCAGTAATTCCTTCATGCTGGCCATAGCGATACCTCCCTTTTTCTAGCAGCGGTGCGGTTCTCACGCGGAAACCGATGGCAGGCAGGAACTTCTTGTCAGCCATCCATTTTCTCAAGAAGCTTATTATGTATATCGAGGGTTGTCTTCAGCGCGCTCTGGGAGTCGGAATAGACGCTGAGCTTAGGTATGTAGGCGCTCACCTGCATGTTCTCGGTGCCCTTCATCGCCTTCTCTTCGAGATGGGCGGTGAACATTATCACGGGCATCTTCTCTTTGATCTTGCGGATACCCTTAAGGGTCTTAATGCCATCCATGTCGGGCATCATATAGTCAAGGATGACGATATCGGCTTTGCCGGACTTTATGGCCTCCAACGCTTCCCTGCCGCCCGATACGGGCACCACATCATAGCCCCAGCTCTCTATCCTGCGGCTCATAAGCGTAAGGAAATCCTGTTCGTCGTCAACGAGCAATACCCGCATCTTAGCCATTTTAGACTCCTTCCATTCGCGGATCCTTGTTGATTTATTGTATCAAAGAGTAGTAAAATAGGCAAACCAAAAACAGAAAGGATATCTCCCATGAAAGGCATAAATTTCGATTTCAATAACATGTTCGGCTTCAATGTCGGCAGCGAGAACGGCGTCGATGAAAAGGAACTCGCCGCGCTCTCCTATTCCATAAATGAGGCGCATGAACACCTCTCCCGCGTGCTCTCCGACAAGGCAAGCAGGGTAAAGATCGGGCTCGAATGGACGCGGCTGCCGTTCCAGGACGCAAAGGCGGTCAGGAATATACAAAAACTCGGAGATGAGATCGCAGCTAAATATGAGAACGTGATATCTCTCGGCATCGGGGGCTCATACCTTGGGCTTAAGGCGGCTCAGGACGCGCTCTGTCCTCCCTACTATAACGATTTTGCCGGCGTAAGGAAGAAAAGGCCGCGCGTGTATTTTGAGGGGAACAACCTCGACCCGGATACGCTCTCCGTCCTGCTGAAGAACCTGAACCCGAAGAAGACGTTCGTTATCGTCATATCGAAATCCGGCGAGACGACCGAAACGAAGACCGCATTTATCGCGGTTAAAGAATGGCTCAGGAAAGGCGCCGGCAGCAGGTATGGCAGGCAGATATTCGCTATTACCGACCCGGAGTCAGGGAGCCTGCGCGGCGAGGCGGATGCCGAACAGCGGGAAGACGCGCTCAGCTTCAGGAATTCATCGCTGATGAAGGGCGTCGGCGGAAGGTTCTCCGAGCTGAACATGGGATTGCTTCACCTGGCGGTAATAGGCGTAAAGATCGGCGACGTCCTGAAAGGCGCCGCCGATATGCATAAGGCCTGCACAAAGCGGGAGCTGTCATCAAACCCCGCGTATATGTACGCCGCGCTGCATACGATACTTTACAGGATGAAGGGCAAGGATATCGCGATAATAATGCCGTTCTGCGAGACGCTTAAATCCACGGCCGACTGGTATATACAGATGCTGGCCGAGAGCTTAGGGAAGAAATACGCGAGGAAGATAAGGAAGTTCCCGGACGGAAGCGAGCAATGGGCCAACGACGACGGCCGGACGGTCAACGTCGGCCGCACGCCGATATCCGCGCGGGGCACCAATGACCTGCATTCGATACAGCAGAACAACATCGAGGGCATGAACAACAAGGCGGTCACATTTATCCGCGTCGGGAAATTCGGTTCCGAGATAAAGGTTCCCGCCGGCAACGGGATCTTGTCGGGGAAGAGGTTCTCCGGGCTCATAGGGCTTGCGCAGGAGGCTACGGAATGGGCGCTCGTCAGGGAATCCAGGCCGAACTGCACGATAATCGTGCCGGAGATATCCGCTTACTACTGGGGGGCCCTCATCTATTTCTTCGAGATGGCGACGGCTTTCGAGGGAGAATTGCTCGGCATAAACGCGTTCGACCAGCCCGGTGTCGAGGGGTATAAGAATTATATGTATTATAAGCTGGGTAAACCGGGCCTCAACAAAGCCGTGGCGGAAGAGATCAGGAAGAACCCGCTCGTAAAGAACCCGAAGTTCATTCTATAGGGATCACGATCTTCGTCCCGGCCT
>JBAZFE010000021.1:0-14656 GCA_041653555.1 Candidatus Omnitrophota bacterium | reverse complement strand
GGATCTGACAATTCTGTGAATGTCATTAAAGCGGCTGTTGTGGCTTTCAAGAGCCTTTCATATAAAGAAGATAACACAAGGATGAAAGGAGAGCAGTCTAAGTGAAACTCGGAGAGATCAGGGTCCCCGTTGGGGCCACAAAGAAGAGGAAGATAGTGGGCAGGGGCTCGGGTTCGGGCCACGGAAAGACATCGGGCAGGGGCCAGACCGGCCAGAAGTCGAGGTCGGGCGCCCATATCCATCCGGAATTTGAAGGCGGCCAGATGCCTTTGATCAGGACCGTGCCCAAGAGGGGCTTTACGAACAGGTCCAAGAGGATATCGCAGGTGGTCAACCTTACACAGCTGAATTCCTTTAAGGAAAATTCGGTTGTGACCCCCGCAGAGCTTGTTAAGGAAGGGATAATAAAGAACGAGAAGTCCGCCGTCAAGATACTCGGTGACGGGGAGATAAAGAAGGCCCTTACGGTCAAGGCGCAGGCTTTCTCAACATCGGCTGCCGAAAAGATATCGAAGGCCGGCGGCAAAACCGAGATCATAAAATAATGATCCAGGCGTTCTCAAATATATTAAAGATACCCGAGCTGAAAAAGAAACTGCTCGTGACGGTGGCTTTACTCGCCGTTTATTGCTTCGGCAGGTACATACCTACGCCGGGCATAGACGGGCACGCTCTTTCTCAATTCATAGAGCAGGAATCCAAGAGGTCGGGCGGAAGCATATTCGATATAATGGACCTCTTTACCGGAAACGCCATGTCACAGATGACGATATTCGCATTCGGCATAATGCCGTATATATCGAGCTCGATCATCATGCAGCTTCTTACGTTCGCGTTCCCGTATTTCGAGAAACTCGCGAAAGAGGGCGGGGAGCACGGGCGCAGGATGATAACGCAGTATACGCGCTACGGCACGCTCGTAATAGGCGCTATACAAGCGCTCTTTACCAGCTTCTGGCTTGAGAACCTGCACAACACCATAGGTATACAGGTTGTCCAGCATCCGGGATGGGGTTTCAGGCTCATGGTCATACTGACGCTTGTCAGCGGTACCGCGTTCATAATGTGGCTCGGAGAGCAGATAACCGAATTCGGCATCGGCAACGGCATGTCCATTATAATCACCGCCTCGATCATATCGAGGATCCCGACCGCGTCAAGTAACCTGTATGCGCTGGTAACGTCGAAACAGATCGATATATTGAGCATAATAATGATGGCCGCAATGTTGTTCGGCGTCATTGTCGCGGTAATAATGATAACGCAGGCGCAGAGGCGCATACCGGTGCAATATGCGAAGCGCATTGTCGGCAGGAAGGTCATGGGGGGCCAGAGCACGTATCTTCCGCTCAGGGTGAACCAGGCCGGCGTCATACCGATCATATTCGCCCAGTCCATATTGATGTTCCCGGCGATGATCGCCCAGTTCATGCCGAACCAGACAATAAAGAACCTGCTGCATTTCATGTCTACCGAAGGCTTCGTGCATTACACTCTTTACGCGGCCCTCATCATATTTTTCACTTATTTTTACACGGCGGTAACGCTTAATCCGCGTGATCTTGCCGATAACATGAAGAAGTACGGCGGTTTTGTGCCGGGCGTGAGGCCTGGCAAGCCGACTGAAGATTATTTCAATTTTATCCTGAACCGCGTTACGCTGCCGGGAGCCGTTTTCCTGGCGATCATAGCTATAATACCGTATTTTGTGGGCAAATGGCTTAAGATACCGTATCTTGTAGCGAGCTTCTTCGGCGGTACGGCCCTGCTGATCATCGTCGGCGTCATGCTCGACACGATGAAACAGATAGAGTCATTCCTGCTGATGCGGCACTATGACGGTTTCATGAAATCGGGAAGGCTGAAAGCGAGGGGACGTTGAAACTCGTTCTTCTCGGTCCTCCCGGAGCCGGAAAAGGCACGCAGGCAAAAGTTCTTTCTAAGGAGTTTGGGATACCGCATATTTCGACCGGGGATATACTGCGCGAATCAGTGAAGGCGCAGTCGCCCATAGGGTTGAAGGCCAAGGTCTACATGGACAAGGGCGAATTGGTCCCGGACGATGTGGTCATCGAGATGGTCGCGCAGAGGGTTGCCAAGGAAGATTGCGGAAAAGGTTTCATGCTTGACGGTTTTCCGAGGACCGCTGCACAGGCGAAAGCGCTTGACGGCACGCTTGCCGGGCTGAATCGCCCGATCGACCTCGTGCTGTATTTCAAGACATCGCAGCAGACGATAATACAGAGGCTTTCCGGGCGCAGGGTCTGCAAGAATTGCGGAGAGAACTACCATATAAAGAATATACCCCCGAAGGTGGCCGGCATATGCGATAAATGCGGCGGCGAGCTTTACCAGAGGGTGGATGATAAGGAAGACACCATCCTTAACCGGATTAAGGTGTACGAGAACACAGTCCCCGGGATCATAAGCTATTATGAGGGCAAGGGGATATTGAGGACCGTTTCAGGCGACTTCGACGTGGATGAAGCGCATGATTATCTGTCGAAGCTCTTTGTCAAAGAAAAGTTGAAGTAAATTAAGGCCTAAGGATGATAACACTAAGGTCGCGGGCGGAAGCGGAAAAGATCGAGGCCGCCTGCAGGATAGTCGCCGATACCCTTGAGTATCTGGGTGCAAACATAAAGCAGGGGGTGACGACCAAAGACCTTGACGACATGGCAGCCCGGTACATAAAAGAACGGGGCGCCGTGTCAGCCTTCAAAGGATACATGGGATTTCCGGCTAATATATGCACATCGGTCAACGAGACCGTCGTACATGGAATACCCGGGAAGCTCGTATTGAAGGAAGGCGATATAATCGGATTGGATGTCGGCGTCAAGCTGAACGGGTATTTCGGCGATGCCGCGATGAGTTTTCCGGTGGGCAGGGTGTCCGAAGAAGCGGAGAAGCTGCTCAGGGTGGCTGAAGAGTCGCTGTATAAGGGCATAGAGAATGCCCGTCCGGAAAAAAGGCTCTATGATATATCGAGCGCCGTACAGGAACACGCCGAAAGCAACGGTTTTTCGGTTGTGCGCGAGTTCGTGGGGCACGGTATCGGCACAAAGATGCACGAGGATCCGCAGATACCTAATTTCGGCGTGCCGGGCACGGGCGTAAGGTTGAAGGCCGGCATGGTGCTGGCTATAGAACCTATGGTGAATGCCGGCAGGTATGGCATTAAGATCCTTGACGACGGCTGGACGGCCGTGACAACAGACAGGAAGCTTTCGGCTCACTTCGAGCATACGGTGTATATCGGAGAGAACGGGCCGGAGATATTGACGAAATGGCGAAAGAAGAGGCAATAGAGGTTGAGGGCATAGTGCTTGAGGCGTTGCCCAACGCGATGTTCCGCGTTGAGCTGGACAACGGCCATAAAGTGTTATCCCATGTATCAGGAAAGATGAGGATGAACTTCATCAGGATACTTCCCGGGGACAGGGTCAAGCTTGAGCTTTCGCCGTATGATTTAACCAGGGGCAGGATAACTTTCAGGGTGAAATAAAATGAAAGTCCGTTCAAGTATAAAGAAGATATGCGAGAAGTGCAAGATCGTTAAGAGAAGAGGGATTATCTACGTAATCTGCGCGAACCCGAAGCATAAACAGCGCCAGGGCTAGGCCGCAGGCCTGTGCCACGCTAATAATCAGGAGGAGTTAATGCCCAGGATTTTAGGTATCGATTTACCGAAGGAAAAAAAGATAGAGTTTTCGCTCTGCTACCTCTACGGGGTGGGGAGGGTCATTTCGAGGCAGATATTAAAGAAAGCGAACATCAATCCGGAAGCCCGCGCGAAGGACCTTTCCGATGAGGAAGTCGCGCGCATTACTTCCATATTGCAGAAAGAATATAAGGTGGAAGGCGACCTTAGGAGAGAGATCGCGCAGAACGTCAAAAGGCTCATGGATATCGGTTCATACAGGGGCATGAGGCACAAGAGAGGCCTTCCGACCCGCGGACAGCGCACAAAGACCAACGCGAGGACCAGAAAAGGCCCGCGCAGGATGGCTGTCACAATGAAGAAAAAAGAAACTAAGGCATAATTAAGGAGCTTTGCTAAATGGCTGAGGAAAAGAAGGAAGAAGAAGTAAAACATAAGAAGCACAAGACTAAGAAAAAAGTCGCGAAGAACATCCCGAGCGCGGTAGCGCATATACAGGCGACATTTAATAATACCGTTGTCACGATCACGGATAAATCCGGGAATACGATCTGCTGGGCATCGAGCGGGGGAAGCGGTTTTGCCGGTTCAAAGAAGTCGACTCCGTTCGCTGCGCAGGTTGCTGCCGAAGTTGCCGCTAAAAAGGCCATGGAACACGGCGTAAAAGAAGTCGAAGTATTCGTAAAGGGCCCCGGCGCCGGACGCGAGTCGGCTATACGCGCCCTGCAGGCTGCCGGCCTGGCCATATCACTGATAAAGGATGTCACGCCTATTCCGCACAACGGTTGTAGGCCACCGAAGAGAAGGAGAGTATAGTAAATGGCGAAATACAAGGATGCCGTATGCAGGCTTTGCAGAAGGGAAGGCGCCAAGCTTTTCCTCAAGGGCACGCGTTGCTATTCGCCCAAATGCGCAATGGCCCGCCGTGAATACGCTCCGGGCCAGCACGGCCAGGGGAGGATAAAGCTTTCTGACTACGGTCTCCAGCTAAGGGAGAAGCAGAAGGTAAAGAGGATCTACGGGGTCTTGGAAAAGCAGTTCAGGCTTTATTTCAAGGTAGCCGACAAGTCAAAGGGTGTAACGGGTGAGATCCTGCTGCAGCAACTGGAGAGGAGACTGGACAATGTATTGCAGCGTTCCGGCCTCGCAAGTTCTACCGCTGATGCGCGCCAGATAACGGCGCACGGCCATGTGAAGGTGAACGGCCGCAGGGTAGACGTCGCCTCATTCCAGGTCAAGGTAGGGGATTCCGTGACGATAAATAACAAAGAGAACATAATCAAGCACATAAAGGCCAACGTCGAGCTTACAAAAGACAAGGGCACTCCGAAATGGATTGCCGTAGATACGAACGGTTTGGAAGTTAAGGTATTAAAGCTTCCATCTAGGGACGATATCGGATTCCCTGTCCAGGAACAATTGATAGTTGAGTTATATTCGAAGTAGGGAGGATAAAATAATATGGGTATTGCCTGGAAAGATTTTGAAATGCCAAAGAAACTGGTCTGCGAAGAAGCGACCTATACCGATAATTACGGTAAATTCACCGCGGAACCTTTTGAGCGCGGTTACGGCACCACTCTCGGAAGCGCCTTAAGGAGAGTGCTGCTTTCCTCGATAGAAGGAAGCGCCGTTACCTCGGTCAAGATCGATTCGGTGCAACACGAGTTTTCCACGATACCCGGCGTTACGGAGGATGTCCCTGATATCATACTTAATATCAAGAAGCTCATCCTGCGTTCGCATTCAAGGCAGCCTAAGGTCATCGAGATCAAGGCTGACAGCAAGGGCGACGTGAAAGCAGAGGACATAATTCACGACGAGACCATCGAAATACTCAATCCCGACCTGCATATCGCGACGTTGACGAAGGGCACGAAGTTCCACGTCGAGATGGAAGTCGGCAGGGGCAGGGGATATTACCCGGCGGAGAAGAATAAGAAGGAAGGCCAGCCGATAGGCATAATACCCGTCGACTCGATCTTCACTCCGATCATAAAGGTGAATTTCCAGGTCGAGAACACGCGCGTCGGGCAGATAACCGATTACGACAAGCTTGTGCTAGAGATCTGGACGAACGGCAGCATCACTCCTAAGGATGCGCTCCTGTATTCGTCGCATATACTCGAGAAACATCTCGAGATATTCCTCGGATTCGGGAAGCTTCCGGTCGAAGAAGCTGAGGAAGAGGTAAAGGTCGACGAGGAATTGTATTCCAAGTTGAAGATGCCCGTATCGGAGCTGGAATTGTCCGTGAGGAGCGCGAATTGCCTCAAGGAAGCGAAGATCAAGACGATAGGGGAACTCGTACAGAAGTCAGAGGCCGAGATGCTGAAGTACAGGAACTTCGGCAAGAAATCATTGGCCGAGATAAAGGAAATAATCATAAGCATGGGCCTTGGGCTTGGGATGAAGGTCGATAAAAAACTGTTAAAGAAAGATTAACGGGTAAACTATATGCGCCATAATAACATGAAACGAAGGTTCGACAGGAATAAGCCCGAGAGGGATTCGATGTTCACAAATCTCGCCAGGGGGCTTTTCATATCGCAGAGCATCACGACCACGGTACAGAAAGCCAAGGAAGCCAGGAAGCTTGCCGAAAAACTGATAACGATGGGGAAGGTCGATACCCTCCATTCCAGGAGGAAGGTCTTCGCAGTCCTGCGCGACGAGGATCTCGTCAAGAAGCTGTTCAAGGAGATCTCGCCGCTTTTCGCAGGCAGGAAGGGCGGATATACTAGGATAATACGCCTCGGTAAGAGGCGCGGCGATAACGCTGAAATGGTTATCCTCGAGCTGACTGAGAAGAAGACCGTAGCTCCGAAGTCCAAGCCGAAGAAAGAGAAGTCTTCCGAGACAAAGCAGGCGCCTTCCCGTGAAAAAGCGGCATCGAAAGAGACCGGGACAGCGGTTGCCGATAAGCCGAAAGAACCGGCGCAGGAAAAGCATATCCTGCCCAAGAAGGAGATCAAAGAGGCGCATCCGGCGCCCACGCATCAGGGGCAATCCGGTTTCGCCGGCACTCTTCGTAAATTCTTCAGGGGAAGGACAAAATAACCTGACGTTCGGGTGTATTCCAGGAGGGGATTGCTTTGAAGATCTCAAAACGCCTCGAGAAGGTCAAAGAATCCCCGACACTCGCTATTACCGCGAAGGCCAAGGAGATGAAGGCCAAAGGCGAGGATGTAGTAAGTTTCGGCGCGGGTGAACCGGATTTTGACACTCCTGCCAATATCAAATCCGCAGGCATAAAGGCGATCGAAGGCGGATTTACCAAATATACCGCATCATCGGGCATACCGGAATTAAAAAAGGCGATCTGCGGGAAATTCCTCAAAGATAACGGCCTTACCTATGAACCCGCGCAGATAATAGTATCCTGCGGCGCGAAGCATTCACTATACAACATATTCCAGGCGATCTGCGATGAAGGTGATGAAGTGATAATCCCTTCCCCGTACTGGGTCAGCTATTCCGAGATGGTCAGGCTTGCCGGGGGCGTTCCCGTTATCCTGCGCACAGAACAAAGCGATGAATTCAAGGTAAAGCCCGATGCGCTCGCGAAGGCGGTAACATCAAGGACCGTCGCATTTGTGCTTAACAGCCCGTCCAATCCTACCGGTTCGGTCTATAACAGGCAGGACCTTGAGAAGATAGCGGATGTCCTGGTAAGCAAAAAGATAACGGTCATATCCGACGAGATCTACGAGAAACTTATCTACGACGGCGAAAAACACGTATCTTTCGCATCGCTGAGCAAGGAAGCCTACGGGCTCACGTTCACGGTGAACGGCCTTTCGAAGTCCTATTCAATGACCGGATGGCGCATAGGTTATCTGGCCGCCCCGAATAAGGAGCTCGCGGCGGCTGTTGGGCGCCTGCAGGACCATTCCACGTCCAACCCCGTGTCATTCGCCCAGAAGGCCTCGCTTGAGGCGATCGGAGGCGACCAGTCATGCGTAGCGAAGATGGCCGCCGAGTTCGAAAAGCGCCGTGATTATATGGCCGGCAGGATAAATTCCATGAAGGGCATAAGCTGCGTGAAACCGAAGGGCGCGTTCTACGTTTTTTGTGATATATCCAAGACAGGTTTGAATTCGTTCGAGTTCTCGAAGAGGCTGCTCGAAGAAGCCAAGGTTGCCGTAATACCGGGAGAGCCTTTCGGCTGGGATACCCACATAAGGCTTAGTTTTGCCACGGGCATGGAAGATATAAAGAAGGGCCTGGACAGGATAGAAGCCTGGGCCAAAGAGCTGTAGCAGGGAGGGATGATTTGAAGCATAAGGTCACGTTTATACCGGGCGACGGGGTAGGGCCGGAGCTTTCAGAAGCGGCGAAACGCTGTATCGATGCCGCTGTTGCCGCGTCCGGCGCAAGCATTGAATGGGAAGCCTTTGATGCAGGTATCGATGTCGTGGAGAAGTACGGCACGGCCTTGCCCGAGCACGTCCTCGCATCCATAAGGAAGAACAGGGTAGCATTAAAGGGCCCGATCACTACGCCGATAGGTACCGGCATGAGGAGCGTTAATGTCGAGCTCAGGAAAGCCCTGGAGCTTTACGCGTGCCTGCGCCCCTGCAGGTCGTACAAGGGCGTCCGCAGCCGTTATTCGGATGTCGACCTTGTCATCGTAAGGGAGAATACGGAAGACCTTTATGCGGGCGTGGAGTTTAACAGCGATACGCCGGAGTCAAAGAAAGTAATAGATTTAGTGAACACCTTATCTAAAAAGCAGATAAGGCAGGATTCCGCGATAAGCATTAAGCCGATCTCGAAATTCGGGTCGGAACGCATAGTGAGGTTCGCGTTCGAATACGCGTTGAAGAATAAGAGGAAGAAGGTTACCTGCATACATAAGGCCAACATCATGAAGGCGACCGACGGTTTGTTCCTGGCTGTCGCAAGGCAGGTCGCCGGGGAATATGCGGGAAAAGTCGCTTTTGAGGACAGGATAGTCGACAATATCTGCATGCAGCTAGTGCAGCGCCCCGAGGAATACGACATCCTGGTGCTCCCGAACCTCTATGGCGATATCATCTCGGACCTTTGCGCCGGCCTCGTCGGAGGCCTTGGCCTGGCTCCCGGAGCGAATATAGGCGATAATGTCGCGGTATTCGAGGCGACCCATGGAAGCGCGCCGAAATATAAGGGCCTGAACAAGGTGAATCCGGTCGCGATGATACTCTCCGGCGTGCTTATGCTGCGCCATCTCGGAGAGAAGGATGCGGCTGACAGGCTGGAAAATGCCGTGAAGCGCGTAATAAGCGACGGCAAGAGCGTCACGTATGACATGAAGGCCGACCGTAACGATCCGACGGCTGTCGGGACGCGCGAAATGGCAGACGCGATAATCACGGCTCTCCTATAACGGCATGGGTCCCGATGAAAGAATTTGATGTCTGTATCATAGGCGCCGGCCCGGGCGGCACATCAGCCGCGATAGAATCATCCGCGCTTGGCGCAAGGACCGCCCTCATCGAAAAGGATGAGGTCGGCGGCATCTGCCTCAATAAAGGATGTATCCCCACAAAAGCCCGCCTCAGATCCGCATCGCTTTATGATGAGGGAAAGCATTGGCTGGAGTTCGGGCTGAATGCCAAGGACCCGGTCTCCGACCTGCAGGCTATAGGCAGGCGCTCGACGGAGGTGGTAGGCCGCCTCAGGGACCAGCTCGACCAGTCGATAAGGTCAAAAAAGATAGAGCTGCTCAAAGGAGAGGCGTCATTCGTTTCGGAAGATACCGTATCCGTGAACGGCGAAGCGGCCGTAAGGTCAAAGTCGTTCGTGATCGCGACAGGTTCTTCGCCTAGGCCCCTGGCCGGCGTCAAGTCGGACCGCAGGAGGGTATTCTATTCCGAGGAGATACTCGGCCTCGAAAAACTCCCGTTCGATATGACGATAATCGGGGCAGGGCCCATCGGATGCGAGTTCGCTTCTTTCTTCTCGGCCCTGGGCACGAAGGTCACGCTTATCGAGACGATGGACAGGATACTTCCGAAAGAAGACAAAGACATATCCAACAGGCTCGAAGGGATCTTCAGGAAGAAGGGAATAGAGGTTGTCACCGGAGCCGCATCGGTGGATATCTCCGGGATGAACTCGGAAGCCATATTGATATCCGTGGGGCGCATCCCGAATACGGGAAGGCTGTGCCTGGAGAAGGCGGGCGTATCGGTGAAGGACGGCCGGATAGCCGTCGACGAGTATTTAAGGACGTCATCGGGCCGCATATTTTCCGCAGGGGACTGCGTCGGAAGATATAACCTCGCGCACGCGGCTTCGGCCGAAGGCAGGGTTGCGGCGATGAACGCCGCCGGCATGCAGATTCCTATGGATTATTCGATAATGCCTATGTGCGTATATTCCTTTCCGGAAGCGGCGAGCGTAGGGCTTACGGCCGAAGGCGCGGAAAGCAGGGGGATCACCGCGGTATCGGGGCGGTCATATTTCGCCGGGTTGGGCAGGGCCCAGGCATACGGCGAACCAGAGGGTTTCATCAAACTGGTCGCTGACGGGAAGACCGGCCTGTTGCTGGGCGCGCAGATATTAGGTTATAATGCCTCCGAGATGATCGGGATCATCAGCGTCGCGATAAAAGGCGGGTTGACCGTAAAGGAACTTTCAGAGACTATTCAACCCCATCCGACTTTTTCCGAAGGCATACAGGAGGCTGCGCTCAACCTCCGGAGGCAGCTTAAATGATAGCGAAACCCCGGTGGCTTCGCAGGCCGATAGTGGCGTCGGATAAGATAACCGCCACGAGGAAGGCGCTGAAGGATGCATCTGCCAATACCGTATGCGAAAGCGCAAATTGCCCGAACCTTTGCGAATGTTTCGACAGGGGGGTCGCGACATTCATCATACTTGGGGATGTATGTACAAGGGGCTGCAGGTTCTGCGCAATACGGTGCGGCAAGCCTTTGCCGCCCGATGCCTCAGAGCCGCAGAAGATATGCGATGCCGTTGCCGCCCTCGCGCTTAAATATGCGGTCATCACGTCGGTCACGAGGGACGATATCCCCGACGGGGGGGCGGCGCATTTCGCCGAAGTCGTATCATATTTGAAGGGCAGGATAAAGGATATCAGGATTGAGGTTCTCGTGCCGGATTTCGCGGGCTTGGCATCCTCGATAAGGACGGTCCACGGGCCGGGCCTTGATGTTTTCGCGCACAACCTCGATACGGTGCGCAGGCTTTACGGGACCGTTAAGCCGAGATCCAATTACGATGTTTCGCTTTCGGTCCTCCGCAAGTCCAGGGATGCGTCGCGGGACACGCCCACAAAGAGCGGGCTTATGCTGGGCCTCGGGGAGACGGAAGACGAGATATTGTCCGCCATGAAAGACCTCAGGGCCGCGGATTGCGAGATCCTGACGTTAGGGCAATACTTGAAACCGGCCGGCGGAAAGGCGGAAGAAACGGAATTTGTCCCGCCAAAAATGTTTGCAAAATATGAGGAAATGGCGTATAATTTAGGCTTTGCAAGAGTGAGCGCAGGGCCTTTTGTCAGAAGTTCCTATTACGCAGCTTGTTTAAACAATATCTAGCCGCAAGGAGGAGAAGGTTATGGCAAAGGTGATTTTGCCTGATGTGGGTGAAGGGGGAAGAGAAGTCACCATCTCTTATTGGCACTTCGAGGAAGGTGACAGGGTCGAAGAAGGGGAAGACCTCGTCGAGATCGCGACGGATAAATCCACTTTCAACGTCCCATCGCCCTGTTCGGGGGTGTTGACGGAAGTCTATTATGAAGAAGGAGATATAGTTGAGGTCGGTGAAGTCCTCGCTAATATAGAAGAAGAGGAAGCGCTTTTCGAAGAAGAGGAGTAGATCAATTAGATGCATGAAGCCAACAGGTTAAAACGTTTACCGCTGTATCTTTTCACTATACTGGATGAATTGAAGGAGAAGGCCAGGGCCTCGGGCATTGATGTGCTTGACCTGGGTATGGGAAGCCCGGACCTTCCTCCGGCCCCTCATATAGTCGAAGAGCTGCGCGAGCAATGCAAATATGTCGCGAACCACCGCTATTCAAGGCCTACCGGGGAAGTAGAGAAGGCTTTTAACCGGGCCATAGCCGATTGGTACAAGGGCAGGTTCAATGTGGACCTGGATCCGAGGACGGAAGTGCTCCCGCTGATCGGGTCCAAGGAGGGCATTGCCAATTTCTGCCTGACGTTCCTTAACAGCGATGATATAGCGCTCGTGCCGAGCCCCGGTTATCCGGTGCATTTCAACGGGCCGATCATGGCCGGCGGTATCCTCTACAGTATCCCCATGACGAAAGAGAGCGGATACAAGCCGGATCTTAAAAGCCTGGGCAGGGAGATAACGAGGATGGCGAAGATACTCTTCCTGAGCTATCCGCACAATCCCACGACGGCGGTCGCCGACCTGGGCTACCTGCAGGAGGTCGTTGATTGGGCGAAGGACAAGGATATAATAATTGCCTACGATAACGCTTATTCCGATTTTGTATTTGACGGTAAACCGGCACCCAGCATACTCCAGATCAAGGGCGCTAAGGACAAATGCGTAGAGTTCCATACCCTGTCAAAATCATATAATATGGCGGGCTGGAGGATAGGCATGGTCGTAGGCAACGCGAACATCATACGTTCGCTCGAAAAGACCAAGAGCTACATCGACTTCGGGCTCTTCAGGCCTATACAGTGCGCCGCCATAAAGGCCCTGACCGGTCCCCAGGACTGCGTAAAGGAGCTTGTTGCGACCTATAAGAAGAGAAGGGACGTGTTCGTCGGCGGCCTCAATGCGGCCGGTTGGGACGTGGATATGCCCCAGGGCACGTTCTATGTCTGGGCGCATATACCCCCGAAATACACAGGACTGACATCGATGGAGTTTTCCGCGTTGTTGGTCGAGGAAGCGGGTGTCGTATCTTCACCCGGGACGGGTTTCGGAGAATTCGGCGAAGGTTTTGTGAGGTTTGCTCTCGTTGAGCCTGAGGACAGGCTCAAGTTAGCCGTCGATAGGATCAAGAAGGTCCTGGAGAAGAAGGACTAAGAGACCCGTACCGATAGCATCTTACATACGCCCGCCCTCAAAAATGGCGGGCGTATTTTATTGGAGGCATTGAAGTGGCAAAGAGGAAGGTCCTGTTGCTGCATATATCGGAGAATTCGGGCCACCAGAAGGCCGCGATCGCCCTGGAAAAGGCCGTAAAGATATTAGAGCCAGAATCCGAGGTAATGGTCATAGATTCTTTCAATTACACGAATCCCCTCCTCGAGAAGGTGATACACAGGACATATATGGGGGTCATCAAGAACAGGCCCGAGGTATGGGAATACCTGTATGATAACCCGAAGGTTTTTGAAGGCATGCGCCGGCTGCGCGACCTCATACACAGGTTCAATTCCGGAAAGCTTAAGACCCTGCTTGAGGAGTTCAGGCCGGACGCTATAGCATGCACCCAGGCATTTCCCTGCGGCATGATCGCCGACTACAAGGCCTCGTTCGGGCTGCACGCGCCGCTGATAGGGGTGCTCACGGACTGCTATCCGCATTCGTACTGGTTCTTCGATGCGGTCGATTACTATATCGTGAATTCGGATACGGCGACGGATATATTCGTGAAACACGGTATACCCAAGGAGAAGGTAAGGGTCTACGGCATACCGATAGACCCGAAATTCGCGGAAAAAGTGGACTGCGCCCGGGTCCGCGCGAAACTGGGTTTTATCGATGAGGTTCCCACGGTGCTCATTATGGGCGGGGGACAGGGCCTCGGGCCCATAGTGGAACTGGTCAACGAGCTCAACCGCATAAAGCATCCTATCCAGGCCATCGTCGTGACCGGAAGCAACAGGAAGCTGCTCGAATGGCTCGAGAGAAAGAAGCCGTCCCTGGCGATGAAGACGGCCGTCCTCGGAATGGTTAACAACGTGGATGAGCTGATGGCTGTATCTTCACTGATAGTGACAAAACCGGGAGGGCTTACGATATCGGAATCTCTCGCGAAGGAGCTGCCTATCATGATCCTGAACCCGATCCCCGGACAGGAGGCAAAGAACAGCGAGTTCCTCCTCAAGAACGGCGCGGCGGTAAAGGCGAACAGCGCTTCCGACGCGGCGCTGCTTACGGAGGCCCTCATAATGCACCGGTCCAAGCTCGAACAGATGCGCCGGAATGCCGCGCGCCTGGCAAAACCGAATTCTTCAATAGATATAGCGAGGCTGATACTGGAATGTTCCAATACCTGACCTATAAGTTCGCGCATTTTCTCGCGATGAACCTGCCGCTGAGGCTCGGATACGGCCTGGCGGCCTTCATAGCGAAGCTGCAGTACCTGTTATCGAGGAACGACCGCCTTATAGTTTACGCGAACCTGAGGGCGATATTCCCCGGCGAGGACGAGAAAGAGATAAAAAGGCTCGCGAAGGAAGTATTCGTAAATTTTGCCAAATACCTGACGGATTTTTTCCGTTTCGAGAAATTGGACCGCGGCTATATCGACAGCCACGTAAAGATCGCGGGCGGGCAGAACCTGGATGATGCGCTTAAACGCGGAAAAGGAGTGGTCACGCTTACCGCGCATATAGGCAACTATGAACTCGGGGGCGCGGTCATATCCCTACTCGGATACAAATTCAACGCGGTCGCGCTCAACCATAAGGAAAAGAAGGTAAACGACCTTTTCGTGGGCCAGAGGGCAAGGGCAGGGATCAATGTAATACCCCTCGGCGCAGCGGTCAAGAAATGTTATGAGGTCCTGAAAAAAGGCGAGATCGTCGCCCTGGTCGGCGACAGGGATTTTACCCCGCATGGCATCAGGACGAAGTTCTTCGGGAAGGACGCATTGATCCCGAGGGGACCCGCCGCGTTCTACCTTAAAGCGGGTGTGGCCATTGTGCCGGGTTTCCTCATAAGGATGCCCGACGACACTTTTGAGCTGAGGTTCGAGAAGCCGATATCGTATGCCGCTACCGGGGACGAACAGCTGGACGAGCAGAGGATCACGGATATGTGCCT
>JBAZFE010000020.1:0-14860 GCA_041653555.1 Candidatus Omnitrophota bacterium | reverse complement strand
GCCACTATAATAGACGGCGGCACCTTGCAGGTCAGTAACGCGCGTGCCCTGGGTACGGGAGCCGTTACGAACAACGCGACATTGGACATCGGCTCGACCACGCTGAATATCGACGGCGTTTATACCCAGGCGGCGGGTTCCACGCTGAATCTTTCCGCCGCTTCATCCTCGAGCTTAGGCAGCATCGTGTCTACTTCTGATGCCGTCGTCTCCAGCGCGAGCGCGGTCAACGTCGCGGTAAGCGGATATCTGCCGAACAATGCGGCCCTGAAGGTCATCGACGGCGCGGGCGGCGCGGGAGTGGACGTGCCGGCGACGATAACGTCGAGCAGCTCCAAGTACAGGCTCGTAGGTTCTAGCGTAGGCGGCGACCTGATCCTTACGGTGGACCGTTCCGGCCCCGGGATGGGTTTCGTCGGGGACGCGAATAACGGGAATGCGGCCGCGGTCGCCTCGGTCCTCGACAATATGACGGCCCCGTCAGGCAATATGCTCCTCGTATTGGATACGCTCGAGAATATGACGCCGGGAGGGGTCGGCCGGTCCCTCGACACGATGAGCCCGATCGTCGACGGCGGCATCCTTAACGTCAGCAACAGCTCGCTGGGCCAATTTGTCGGGACTTCCACGGCCAGGCTCGAGGACCTTTTCGCGCAGGCACGCGATGCCGAAGAGACCGGCGTATCCGCAGGCAGCGAGACGCTTAAAGGTTCCAGCGTATGGGGCCGCGGGTTCGGTGAATATATCCGCCAGGAACCGCGCGGGATCAGCAACGGTTACCGCGCGACCGTATGGGGAACAGCGCTCGGAGGGGATATCCCGGCGTATAATGACAGGGTACGCCTGGGCCTAAGCGGAGGATATGCGCAGAGCGGCATAAATTCAAAGGATAACAGCGGCAAGACAGATATCGACAGCTACCAGGGCACTCTCTACGCCGGATACCTGGACGGGCAGAACCCGTACTATTTGAACGGCGCGTTCTCGTTCGCCTATAACGAGTACAAGGGTTCGAGGCATGTGGCGGCCGGCACTATAATGCGGACCGCCGACGCGGACTACGACGGCCAGCAGTACTCGGTCCTGCTCGACGGCGGATATACCTTCAAGGCCGGCGAGTACCGCATGACGCCGGTGGCGTCCCTGCAATACACGCGCCTTCATCTCGAAGGATACACGGAGACCGGAGCCGACGTATTAAACCTCATCGTCAATGGCGAGAATTACGATATGCTTCAATCCGGCCTCGGCATGAAACTCGAGCGGACATTCGAAACGGAGACCGTCGCCATTATCCCCGAAGTGCACGCCAAGTGGCTTTATGATTTCATAGGCGACAGTCAGGAGACGACCTCGATATTCTCCGGCGGCGGCGGGTCGTTCGCTACGCAGGGTTTCGACCCCGCGAAGAATTCCTTGAATGCGGGCGCAAAGCTGACCCTCGTCGCAAGGAACAACTGGAGCATCGAGACGAACTACGACTTCGAGTACAAGGAAGACTTTACCGCCCATACGGGATGGGCAGATATAAAGTACAGGTTCTGACGCCAGGCCAAGGACACAAAGTAAGGCTTTGACTCTCCCGCGCAGGTGTGGTAAGATTTATACCTATGAAGCTTTACCTTCGTCTGCTTAAATTCGTCAAACCGCACCTGCCGACGCTTATCTTCGCAAACCTATGCATGATAATAAACAGCGTCGTTTTCGGCGTCGTCTCCACGACGGCCATCATGCCGGTAGTGAACAACATACTGCGCGGCGAACCGATGTCCGTCCCGGAGAAGATGCCGCAGTTCGTGAAAGCGGTCATCATCGCGATAAATTCCGTCCCGAGGCTCCCGTTGCTGGGCTGGCTCATAACCGGGATAATAGCGGCGTTCTTCCTCAGGGGCCTGTTCATGTTCCTCCAGTCATACCTCATGACGGACGTGAGCACGAAGGTCCTCACCGACCTCAGGGGAGTGGTCTACGACAAGCTCCTCGAGTTTTCCCTGGATTTCTATAACAAGTCGCATACCGGCGCCCTCGTCTCCCGCATCACCTACGATACGAGCATAATCCAGAACTCCATAACCGAGGGCATTACGAACCTCATATACCAGAGCTCCCAGGTCATAGTCTATATAGCCATGATATTCCTGCTTAGGACATGGTTCGGCATCGACTGGATATTGCTGGTGCTTATTTTCATCGTGCTGCCGCTTATATTGTACCCGATAATCAGGGTCGGGAAGAAATTGAGGAAGATATCAAAACAGACCCAGGAACAGATGGGTTCGGTGACCACGACGCTTATCGAGACGATAAGCGGCATGCGCATAGTGAAGGCATTCTCGATGGAAGAGGACGAGAGGAAAAAATTCTCGTCGCAGAACCGCGGCCTCTATAAGATGTTCATGAAGGCCGCGAAGAGGGAGAAGCTCCTAGACTGGGCGATAGAGTTCATAGGCATCTCGGTAGTCTCCTTCGCCTTATGGCTGGGGGGAAGGAACATAATAGTAAGCAACGGGGACCCCGGCGGTTTCATAGCGTTCATAGTGGCCGCTTTCCTGCTCGCGAGGCCGTTAAGCCAGCTCGGAAAGATCAATTCGATAAACCAGAAGGCCCTCGGCGCCGCCGAAAGGATATTCGAGATACTTGACGCCAAGTCGACCGTATGCGAAAAACCGGACGCGGCTGCCATGGCCCCCTTCAAGGACAAGATAGCGTTCGATAAGGTCAATTTTTCCTACGGCGAAGAGGCGATCCTCAAGGATATAAGGTTAGAGGCCAGGAAAGGCGAGATAGTGGCCATAGTCGGCCCGAGCGGAAGCGGAAAATCGACCATCGTCAACCTGATCCCGCGCTTCTACGATGCCGGGGAAGGCCGCGTGCTTATCGACGGTACCGACGTGAAGGATGTGAGCTTCGCTTCACTTCGCTCGCAAATAGCCGTGGTTACCCAGGAGACGATCCTTTTCCATGAGTCGATAAAGGCGAACATTGCCTACGGGCGAAGAGGCGCGTCCGACGAGGATATAATAAGGGCGGCGAAGATCGCCAATGCCCATGACTTCATATCCAAACTGCCTGCCGGCTACGATACGATCGTCGGCGAGAGGGGCCACCGGCTTTCCGGCGGAGAGCGCCAGAGGATAGCCATAGCCAGGGCCGTGCTCAAGGACACCCCTATACTTATACTCGATGAGGCCACTTCCCAGCTGGACATGGAGTCCGAAGCGACCGTCCAGGACGCCATTGAGAAGCTCATGAAGGGAAAGACAGCTTTTGTGATAGCCCACAGGCTCTCAACCGTTAAATTTGCCACAAAAATAGTCGTTTTGGAGAAGGGAAGGATAATAGAGACGGGCACCCACGAAGAATTACTCCGCAGGAACGGCCTCTACAAGCGCCTTTATGACCTCCAATTCCTCGAAGAAGGGGCTGGCGGGCCTAAATAAGGCTTGAAATAACCCCCCGATTGTGCTAAAATTGCCGAATTACAAATAACATAAGGAGGAAGTCGAATTGGCAGCTACACAGACAATAAAACAGTTACTTGAAGCGGGAGTCCACTTCGGTCACCAGAAGAAGCGCTGGAACCCCAAGATGAAGAAATTCATCTTCGGAGAGAAGAACGGGATCTACATTATCGACCTGGAGAAGACGGAGAAGGCCCTCAACAAGGCCCTCGGTTTCCTCAGGGAGGTATCTTCCAGGGGCGAGGGCGTCCTGTTTGTAGGCACGAAGAAGCAGGCGAAGGACGTCATCAAGGAGGAAGCCATCCGCTGCGGGATGTTCTATGTGACAGAACGCTGGCTGGGCGGCATGCTCACGAATTTTGCCACGATAAAGAAGTCGATAAAGAGGCATAAAGAGATAACGAAGATGCAGGAGGACGGCACTTTCGAGAAGCTCTCGAAGAAAGAGACCGCAAAACTCGGAAGGGAGCTCGCGAAGCTCAACCGCGACCTCGAAGGCGTGCTCGATATGGGCAAGATGCCGGCCGCGGTATTCATCGTAGACTCCAAGAAAGAGGAGATAGCCGTAGCCGAGGCCAATAAGCTCGGAATAGCGGTGGTCGGCCTCATCGACACCAACTGCGACCCGGACAAGATAGTATACCCGATACCCGGAAATGATGACGCGATCCGTTCCATAAAGCTCATCACGAACCTCGTTTCGAACGCGGTATCGGAAGGCCGCAAGGCTTACCTCGACGACAAGGCTGCGGAAGAAGCGAGACAGGCGGCTGAGGACGGCGAGGATAAGGTCGAAGTGGACGAAGACGCGGCAGAAGAGCTGAAGAAGAAGGTCCTCAAGGGAAAGAAGATCGAAGAGGCCGAACCTGCGGTAAAAAAGAAAAAGACAACAAAGGCTTAATATGGCAACCACGATAAAAGCAGAAGACGTAATGAAGCTCAGGGAATCCACCGGCGCCGGCGTAATGGCCTGCAAGGACGCGCTTATGAAATCCGGCGGCGACACGAAGAAGGCTATAGCGATACTCAAGGAGAAGGGGCTTAAGACCGCCGAGCTGAAGTCGCTGCGCAAGGCGAAGGCGGGCACCATCCACTCCTATATACATCACGACTCGAGGATAGGCGTGCTCGTAGAAGTCAATTGCGAGACGGATTTCGTCGCGAGGACGGATGACTTCCAGAAACTGGTCAAGGACCTGGCGCTGCAGGTCGCGTCCACGAGCCCGAAATACATGAAGAAGGAAGACGCCCCGAAGGACCTAAGCGACGAGGAGATAAAGCAGCTCTGCCTTTTTGAGCAGGCGTTTGTAAAGGACCCGTCGCTCGTCATCAAGGATTACGTGACGCAGGTGATCGCAAAGACCGGCGAGAATATAGTCGTAAAGAGGTTCACCAGGTTCCAGCTAGGCGAAGAGGCGTAAATCCTAATGGCAAAGACGACCAAACCGCTATTCAAGAGGGTACTCCTTAAGATAAGCGGCGAGTCGTTGAGCGGCGCCCACGGGATCGGAATAGAGCCTAAGGCCTGTTCCGAGATAGCCGAGAGGATCAAGGAAGTAAGGGACCTCGGCATAGAAATAGCCGTTGTCATAGGCGGCGGAAATATAATCCGCGGCGAGAAGTTCGCCACGAAAGGCATGGACCGCTCCACGGCGGATTACATGGGAATGCTTGCCACCGTGATAAACGGGATGGCCTTGCAGGATGCCCTCGAGAATCTCGGTTGTTTTACGAGGGTCATGACGGCCATCCAGATGGAACAGATCGCCGAGCCCTATATCAGGCGCAGGGCGATGCGCCATCTCGAGAAGGGCAGGGTCGTCATATTCGCGGCAGGGACAGGCAACCCATATTTCACGACCGACACCGCCGCGGTGCTCAGGGCCATAGAAGTCGGCGCCGACGTGATACTGAAGGCCACGAAGGTCGACGGGATCTATTCGGCGGACCCGGTCATAGACAAGCATGCCAAGAAATATGATAAGCTGAAGTATATCGAGGTAATAAGCCGCGGCCTTAAGGTCATGGATTCCACGGCGATAAGCCTTTGCATGGATAACCACCTTCCGATAGTCGTATTTAACCTTAACGTCAAGGGAAACATAAAGCGTGCCTGCCTCGGAGAGAGGGTCGGCACGATCGTCTCATAAATAAGAAGGGGGCGGGGGACAGATGAGCACTTTCACGGGCAAGACCGTTGCGGAAATTTTACATGACGCGGAAGAGCATATGAATAAAAGCGCCGATGTGCTCGCCCATGAATTTTCAACGGTCCGCACGGGCCGCGCGTCCCCGTCGCTGGTCGACGGGATAAGGGTGGACTACTACGGGGCGCCTACGCCGCTGAAATCGCTTGCGGCGATCTCGACGCCCGACGCGAAGTGCATAGTAATACAGCCCTGGGACGCCGCGGCAAGCGCCGAGATAGAAAAGGCGATACTGAAGTCCGACCTCGGCATCACGCCCGTCAATGACGGGAAGCTTATACGGCTTGTGCTCCCGGACCTCTCCAAGGAACGCCGCGCGGAGCTCGCGAAGGTGGTCAAGAAGATGACGGAGGACGGCAGGATCTCGATACGCAACGTCCGCCATGCCGCGCTCGAGCACCTGAAGAAGATGGAGAAGGACAAGCTCATTACGGAAGACGACAAGTTCGGCTGCCAGGAAAAGATACAGAAGCTGACCGACAAATATATCGCGAAGGCCGAAGAGCTGCTTGCAGCCAAAGAAAAAGAGATAACAGAGATCTAGTCGTGAGCCGCTAGCTCATCCGGTAGAGCAACGGCCTTTTAAGCCGTGGGTGCTGAGTTCAAGTCTCAGGCGGCTCACCAATTTTTAGGGACGGTTCTTAAGCCAATCGGAGAACTGTCCCGCAGGACGTCCTAGAGGGAGTGTCCCCCTATGCTTGACTTAAAATTCATACGGGATAACCCGGAGAAGGTAAAGAAGGCCTGCGATGACCGCGGCAAACCCGCGGATATCGACGGGCTTCTCGCGTTAGACGAGAGACGCCGCAAGTCCCTGAAGGAATCCGAGGATATCAAGCGCAACAAGAACATCGCCTCGGATGAGATCGCGCAGCTGGTCCGCGAAAAGAAGGATGCGAAGGCGAAGATCGCGGAGATGAAAGCGATCTCGGAGAAAGAGAAGGCCCTCGACGAGCAGGTGCGCTCGGTCGAGAAAGACATCCAGGCGGCGCTTTATAACATCCCTAATATCCCGCACGCGTCGATACCCGTAGGTAAGGACGCTTCCGCGAACAATATCGTGAGGGGTTGGGGCGCCGAAAAAAAATTTGATTTCAAGCCGCGGAACCACATAGAACTTGGCGAGTACCTCGATATTTTGGACCTGCCGCGCGCCGCGAAGATAACGGGCAGCAACTTCCCGCTCTTCAAGGGCGACGGCGCGAAACTCGAGCGTTCTTTGATAAATTTCATGCTGGACCTCCACACGAAGGAGCACGGCTACAGGGAGATATTCCCGCCGTTTTTGGTGAACCGCGCCGCGATGACCGGCACGGGCCAGCTGCCGAAGTTCGAAGAGGACATGTACCGGCTGAAGGATGAGGACCTCTTCCTCGTGCCGACGGCGGAAGTCCCGCTTACGAACATGCACATGAACGAGATACTCAACGAAGAGGACCTGCCGGTCTATTACACCGCCTATACCGCGTGTTTCAGGCGCGAGGCCGGCTCCTATGGCAAGGATACGAAGGGCCTAATGAGGGTCCACCAGTTCGATAAGGTCGAATTGGTCAAGTTCGTAAGGCCGGAGACGTCTTATGACGAACTCGAAAAGCTCGTCGGCAACGCAGAGAAAGTCCTCCAGAAACTGGGCTTGCAGTACCGCGTCGTGATGCTCTCGACCGGCGACCTGAGTTTTTCCGCCGCGAAGTGTTACGATTTCGAAGCGTTTGCCCCGGGAGTCAACGCGTGGCTCGAGGTATCGAGCTGCTCTAATTTCGAGGATTTCCAGGCGCGCCGCGCGAACATCAAGTACCGCATAAAAGAAACGGGAAAATCGGAATACGTCCACACGCTTAACGGTTCGGGAGTCGCGATGGCCAGAACGGTCATAGCGATACTCGAGAACTACCAGAACAAGGACGGCAGCGTCACTATCCCTGAGGTCCTGAGGCCGTACATGGACGGACGGGACAGGATAGTACCCTTTAAAAAGTAATGGGCCGCATAGCTAAATTCGCCGTTTCGATCCTCGCGATACCATTCGTAATATCGTCCTCGTACGCGCTCTACCGCGAAATAGGCAAGATATACTCTCTCGACAGCAACCAGGGCTACTTCATCCTCGGCGCGGTCGTCTACCTTATAATACATACGGTCTTCTTCAAGCCGAACATCGTATATATCTTCGGCCACGAGTTGACGCACGCCATCGCGATGTTCATCTCCGCGGGCAAGGTCAAGAGTTTCAAGGTCTCGAAGAAGGGCGGGGAGGTGAAGGGCACAAAGTCGAACCTCTTCATCAGCCTCGCGCCGTATTTCTTCCCGACATATACGCTTATAATAATGCTCGCCTGGCACGTGGCGAGGCAGATATGGGACATAAGGGATTACATCTCGCTGTTCCTCTTCTCCGTCGGGCTTACGCTGACGTTCCATTTCGTGATGACGGTCGAGTTCCTGAAGACGAAGCAGCCTGACCTGATAAAAAGCGGATATATGTTCTCGATAGTCCTGATATACCTTATAAATTTAAGCATCGCGGCGCTGATACTGAATTTCGTATTCACGGATTTCTCGTTCAAGAACTACGCTTATAACGCGTACGACCTCGGAAAAGAGATGTACTTGTGGCTCTGGAGGCAGATGTTCTCGCTGCGGGGCGCATGAGGAGGTGCTATTATGAAACTAACTTCTCCCGATTTTACCGATAGAGGAAGTTTACCCAAGAAGTTCACGGTAGATGGCAGCGGGATCAATCCGTCGCTTTATATAGAGGGTGTCCCCGCCGGGGCACAGAGCTTAGTCCTTATTATGGATGACCCTGATGCCGTGGGCGGGAATTTTACCCATTGGTTGGTGTATGATATACCCGTTGTGAACAAGATACGCGAGAACAGTATTCCCGGCAACCAGGGCCTTAATACGGCCGGCGAACTTGATTATGTCAGCCCGATGCCCCCGAGCGGCACGCACAAGTATACATTTAAGGTTTACGCACTCGATAAAATACTTGGGCTGCCGGAGGGTGCCAGGCGCCAGACGGTTGAGCAGGCGATGCAAGGGCGTATCTTAGAGCAGGCGGAAATAATAGGATTATATGAGCGTAATATTTAAGCATATAAGGAGGCGTCGCATAGTTGGTTGAGTGCACCGGTCTTGAAAACCGGAGAGGCCGTAAGGCCTCCGGAGGTTCGAATCCTCCCGCCTCCGCCAGAATCATGGCGGCACGCAGCGGAGCGTTAAGGCGCTATGAGCTGTACGGGAACCCAGGTACCGCCGATGGGCGCATAAAGGGCGGGACCATTTCCCAGCGTCAGTTCCAGGATAATCCCGAACAAGCGAAGCTTTCCGGATTCAAAATAAGGAAGGACATAAAGCGTCCTAAACGTTCAGAGCTTTTGGCGGAGTTTATCGGGATCATGCTTGGCGACGGAGGGATGAGCAAATACCAGGTACATATAACCTTTAACAGGGAGCAAGACAAAGAATACGCGGATTACGTCGGAAATATCGTCAAAAAATTATTTTCTGTGCCATCGATCATCGTGTCCGGCGGAAAAAACGATAAAGGCGACGATGTGGTAGTATCCAGCAGGAATCTTGTGGAGTATTTACAACATTTTACCGGGTTAAAAGAGGGGGACAAGATACGCAACAAGGCCAGCGTGCCCTCCTGGATCAGAAGCAATGATAAATATATTGCGGCATGCTTAAGGGGCCTTATAGATACCGACGGCTCTTTTTATTCGTATCGGCATAAAGTTAATGGTAAAATATACGAACATTACGCGTTAGATTTTACGAGCCGTTGCCCCGGGATCTTGAATGGGGCCAAGGGGATGTTTATGGATCTCGGATTGAAGTTTGTATCGTCGGAGCATAAGGCGGTTTTATATAAGAAAAACGATATTAATAATTATATCAGGTTGGTAGGAACAAGCAATCCGAGGATTTACGGGGTTTTTCAGAGATTCTTGAAGAGTAATTAAGCGGAGAGTTGGCAGAGCTGGTCGAATGCGGCGGTCTCGAAAACCGTTATCGTCGTAAGACGATCGGAGGTTCGAATCCTCCACTCTCCGCCATGTTTTTTAAGCACACCCCAGAATTCCCTCACGAAGTCAGCAAATCCGTCCTAACCCCTGTAATTTACCTATACGTGTAATAGCAGGTATTCAGCCAGTAAGGTCAGTTATCCCACGCAAAAGAAATGCCCATTTTTACAATTAATGTGGTGAAAATGTGGTAGAATTTTTAAGCATCAATAAGTATAGATTTATTGTATAGAAGAGGTATAATACTTTGCGTAAATGAGAGGGTAAAAATGAAAGTGTTATATTTAGATGAATCTGGCGATCACGATCTAACTATTATCGATTCTCAATACCCTGTTTTTGTGCTTGCCGGTTGTATCATAAATCCCGAACACCACGATAAAGTGTTAACTTCAAAGCTGAATAAATTCAAAAAAGACCTATTCGGATCCGATAGGGTTATCTTGCATCTCCTAGATTATACGAGAAATCAGATGGGCTTCGAAAAAATGGTTGAAAAGTCATTTAGAGAGAAATTTTACGATGAATTAAATAAAATTATAAAAGATACAGAATTTACTTTAGTCGCCTGTATAATTGATAAGCGTGAGCACCTGAGGCATTATAAAAATGCCATGGACCCTTATTTACTCTCCCTTGAGGTAATACTTGAACGTTTTATTATGCATTTGATTGCAAGTGGGGAGAAGGGCGTTATTGTTGCGGAAAGCAGAGGGCCACAGTTAGATAATCAATTAAATTTAGCTTTCTTAGATTTGAAGATTAGAGGAACAAGGTTTTTTAGACCAAGCGAGATCATAAATACTATAGAAGATTTTCGCATAAAGAAAAAAGGAGAAAACATACCTGGATTACAGCTTATAGATTCCGTTATAACTCCTGTAGGCAGAAGATATCTGAATAAACTAAATTATTACTTAGATTATGACTCAATTAAGGGGAAATTTCGCAGACATTCATGTGGGAAATACAAGGGATTCGGCTTAATTATATTGCCTAATGAAGCAAAACGGGCAACCCCCGCTACGCAGTGATTGCCCAAATCTACTAATATCTACTTTCTGCTATTATATTATCATATGTTATACATATGTCAAGCGCTAAATTTACAACTTGTTAAGTATAAATTTACAAGATTTTCAGGGGTTTTTAAGCTAAAATTGACAATTTCCCAGGTTTCAGTTGACAATTTGTAAAGTATTTCTTTACTGAATATAAGATTGAATTAGGAGCTTGCCATGACAAATATCGCAGAGAAAATATTAAGGGCGTATAAAAACTGGGGGATAAAAGAAGGTGAAATGCTATTCCTTCAGGCATTAAATACTATTGATCCAAGGAATACGGCAGATATATACGAAGGGGTATCGGAATTGAAAAAATTAGGGCATCTCCAGGAAAACGATCATAGATTTTTCCTTACAGAAAAAGGGTTTAAATATATACACTCTGAATTGAAGTAAAAATCGTTAATTTAGGCTAATTTAACAAGGGGGTACGATGTCCAACGAACAACAAAAAATAGAAGATAAACTTATTGATGAGGTCAACGAAAGATATATAAATTTATCTAAATGGATGATAGGCATATCTACCGGAGCGATTGTCTTTTCGGTTAGACTGGTAAAGCCAGAAACCCCCCATTATTTAAATCAAGTGCTACTATATGGATTAGGTTTTTTGGTTCTTAATATATTTTCTGGAGTTACATTTGTGAGACTACGAATCGACGCTCTTTATTATCAGCTACTCGAACTAAGAGTAAAAACTGAAATAGAGAATCTTAGAAATGATGATCTAGAACGAGAATTAAAATGGGGAGGGAAAAAGAAAAAAATTAAAGATATATTAAAATATGACGAAGACTTGATTAAAAAAACCCAAAAGAAATTTAAAAGAATAAATAATGCTGTAGTAATCATTCTACCAATACATCAATGGACTTTTTTCTTTGGGATAACTCTCGTAGCAATTTTTGGTGGAAGTGTACTATTATTTGTAAAATAATCGATGAAAGAGATTACGAGAAATTGAGGCAACTGCTTCTCAAGGGTCCCCAAAAAGATTAATAAAATGAGACGTATCTATTGTCTTTATGATAGTTTTGCTTTCGACATGCCATGCTTTTGAAATACCTATGAGCACATGGAAGGGGGCGGGCGAGGCCGCATTCAAAGGAAAATGTGTAGACAGCCATACAGGAAGTCCCATCGAAAAATTCTCAGTCAAGCGGGAATCAGAAAACCTCATTCAGGTACAAACCGAAGAAGGCAATTACAAATTCTCCGTCCAAATGACCACTCTAAATGGGAAAAAGTATTGGAATAATTTTAAGACAATAACAACATGGGGCCCAGGATCAGAGACAATGGTTATTTCAATTACCGCAAAGGGATACAGCGAAAAACAGATCATTATTCCAAAGAATAAGATATTGGCAGGACAAGACACGATCCTAGATATTTATTTAGAAAAATAAAACATCTAGCAATTCACATAGCGGGCTGTCCCGGCCACATGGTTTAAGCGTTATGCGAGGGAAGATAAATGAAAATCAAAACAGAGATTAGCTTGGTTACGTGCTTACTGGTTTCCGCCGTAGCGATTCAGATCCCCTGTTATGCGGATGTTACCAAGCTCTCTGCGGAGCATCGCAAGGCGTTGCAGAATTCCTCACGCTTCCACGAGATTCGCGCTACTAAGAATCTGCCTCCCGCAGTGGTTGCCCTTTGCGCCGACGAGAGCGGCAGACTCGCAGAGCCAGGCCAGAAGTGGGAGATTACGGATGTCATTACCGATGTTACTCTCCCGCGCAAGCGCCTCATTTGGGCAGTTACGGATGGTGAATATTATGTCGTACATTATGAGCGCGGTGGATACGGGCACAGCTTTCACGTGTTAGTTGTGACCCTTACTAAGGGAGACGCAGCTCCGAGAGACACCTGGTATGGTGTCGGAAATCAGCTCAAAAATTACCCGGCATTTATCGCCGCATTGCATAAGGGGGAATTGGACGACAGTTTGAATTATGCACATTAATGTGTTCAACCTGTTGCGCTGTGCGGGCTGCAGCCGCTGAGTTCAGACGTTATGCTGGAATCAAAACACGGGGGCATCGGATGTCGCAACGTGATTTGGAAGCGAGATGGATTACCCCTGATGGTATTCCTGGGGTATTGTTTCGCTTCGGTAATTCTGTACGAGTGATCGCAGGTGAATGTGCTGGCCAAACTGGAAGAGTTGTCGCACTCCTATCGCTGGAACCAGAACCGTTGTATGTGATTGAATTTATGCAGACAGGAAAGAGTGTCAATGTAATCCAATCCGCCTTGAAAATGGCGGTATAACATTTCACTCCAGCGGACGGCGTTGGCGTCCTGTTTTAAGACCGCCGCCGCTGGATTCAATCGTATCGGAATGCAAAATGAAAAGACAAGTAATAATCACCTTTTTCCTTATTGCAACTACCTTTAGTGCTTTCGCTAGTGATAAAGTGGATGAAGTGCTTTCCAAGTTGTCGCATGCTCAAGAAGAATCTGATCGGGTGCATATCATTTCGTTCGATCTTTGGAATTTAGATGATCCCAGGATTGAATGTGAGCTCGTAAAGCGCCTATCATCAGAAACAACTCAGGAAGCGTATTATGTTGCTCAATATTTGGCGAAGAAGGGCAATAAGAAGGCTTTAGAGATCCTAAACAGGAACAACTCGGGGTACCCTATTTCTTCTTGGCAATGGTCTTATACCCTCAAGGAATTTGGCAGATACAAGTTCGTGCCTGCCATTCCTACCTTGATTGAAAGCCTAGATGCTGCCTCACTCAATGTTGTAAACGAAGCATGCAAGGCTCTTCAGGCTTTCTTCCCGGACTCGCCCGCCACTTTCCAATCGCTGGAGGAGATGAAAGGCTATTTCATGAAGAGGTACAACGAGTCCAAACAAGTCGCTCCGCCAGTTTGTTTTTATATGCAGGCGCTTGCTCCCATTTGCCGTTAATAGCGTCTAAAAAATGCATAAACCGTCGAAAACTGTATAATTAATTTCAGGGCAATGGAAAGCGCATGAAAAAACGGATTCGTATAGAATATATTCGAAACTATGGCAATCCTGCGAGCGCTTAAATGGATTTTGGGGAGCATTGCGGCAGTTGTCGTAATTCTCGGAGTTGCGCTATACCTTCTATTCGGGGTATTTCTTGGCCCAAGCGAGGATGAGGTCGCCCGCGTTACATCTCCTGCCGGAGACATAGACGCAGTTCTGATTGAGACAAACGGCGGCGCAACAACTTCATTCGGGTATGAAGTTTTTGTGGTTGGGCACGGAAGGCTGCCCAAGAAGAAACCTGTCGCGTATTTGTATGGAGCGATACGAAGTGAAAATGCGTATGGCCTAAACATGCGCTGGCCTGAGCCCGATTTGTTGGTAATTGAATATATGCGAGCAAAGAATGCCGTGCTCGAGAAAGACGTTGTTTCGGTGGGAGGAAAGCTTATCCGCGTTACTATGCGGAGCGGGGTCGTTAACCTTGCGGCCCCTTCCGGCGGGATGCTTTTCAATTTAAAGGGGCGCCAATGAACGCTTCTAGCCAGCCGCCGAGCAGAACGCTCCTGTCGTCACTCCAGTTAGCAGCACGATGGCCTTACTGGTTAAAAGGGGGATGTGCAGCGGGCATTGTCGGAACTGCAATTTTTATATTTCTTCCAGGGGACACTTCAAATCTCGCTTATACTCCTTGCTGGTCAGGATGGCTAGTGCTGCCGGCTTTCCTTGTTTTTGTAGCGATTTGTATTGTATTCCGAGTTGATTTTATTAGTGACACAGGCAGCAAATTCCATCTAGCCTTATTGAGTGCTCTGTGGGTATTTTCTATTTTTATTACACTATTTGCAATCGGTTCCCTGATCGGATTAGTTATAGGAATAATAAAATCTAAGAAAAATGTCTAATATTTTACTTTAACTGCTAGACTCGAGCGTCAGACGAAAAGAATATGAATATAAATAAGCCTCTTGGGATAAAAATAATAGGTTTTTTCTGGATAATATCGGGAATAGCCGTCTATATTGAAATACTTCAGTATTTTATCAGACCGATAGATAGTAGTGTCATGGAGTTATCTCCGTATGATTCAGCAAGGGGTATTCTATTTATTTTTCT
>JBAZFE010000019.1:0-15033 GCA_041653555.1 Candidatus Omnitrophota bacterium | reverse complement strand
GGAGTTTTCCACACTGCCGGACCCCGGCAACGGCAATTACTATTTCTATCCTTACGTGAAATCGGACGGGCAGTCGCCTTCGAAGGCGACTTTCATCCGGCCGATGGTCATGCTGACCCCTTCGGATGAGATACCCGGCAATGATGCGGGATTCGGCGCGGCAAGGCGCGATTACACCTTCTCGGGCATTTCCGGGGAAGCCGTGGTCGTCTCATTCGACAAGGAATTCCCTTATTACGAAAAGGCGAAGTTCGTATTCTGGAGCGAGGCCGAATATATCCCCTGGTGGCACATAGACGACAAATGCGCGGTATATTACGAGTTCGTGGAGATATGGGGCGGCGGCACGGAAGGCTGCTGCGAACCGATGGGCGACAGGCTTCTGCGGTGGTCCACAGCCGAGATCGTGGAATCCAACAAGGCCCGCGTGATAGTCCACTGGAGATACATGCTGGCGGACCCGGAATACAGGTGGTGGGGCCTCGACCAGCTGGAAAGGCCTTATGCCGATGAGTGGTACACGTTCTATCCCGACGGAGTGGGCGTGCGGAAGGTAACTTATACGCCTGCGATCAGGACGAAGTATGAGACGGACTGGAACGAGATATCCGAACTCGCGGTGGTCAAACGGGGCGGGATAAAGCCGTCCGAGGTCATAGACCCTAAGGCGGTCTCGGTATTCAACATACAGGGCGACAAGATCGACTATACGTGGTACCTGAACAAGAATTCCCAGGTATCGAAGCTCGACGAGACATCCAAGAACTGGCCGGAGGCCATATGCCGCGTGAACCTTAAGGACAGGCCGGCGGTATTCGAGGTCTTCGCGCAGGGCGAGGAAGTGTCGGAGATGACATTTCCCGAACCCTTCAAAAAATGGTGGGGGCATTACGGGGAGAATTGGGCGTTCGAGCTGAGGGGAAGCGGCGAGTACGAGGGGGATTTCTTCGTCTTCTCGCATTGGCCGATCAGCAAGATGCCGTATGAGGAACCCGGAAAGACGAACGGCAGGTATATCCGCGAGCCGGGGCATGTATCTCTGCTGCCCGTATCCGGCCATCCTAAGGCGAAAGGCCCCGTGACATGGGCGATGCTCGTCGGCGTCAGCAAGCCCTGGGATGACCGCGACCTCCGCGACAGGGCCGCGTCATGGCTCAACCCGAGCGATGTCAACATGATCACCGACGAAGCGAAGTTCATCAAGAACGACCTCTACCAGAGGGCGCTCGTATTCGAGACGGACAGCTTAAGGCACGGCTGCCAGTTCACGTTATTCCCGAAGATCGTCTCCTCGGTGGCCGTAAATCCCGTATTCATAATAAAGAACTGGGGCAAATACCCGGTCTCGGTAAGGATGAACGGGAAACCCCTTAAGGAAGACGTCGATTTCCGTTATGCGATAGAAGGCGAAGACGCCGTCGTCTGGGTCAAGGCGAAATTCACGAATATCGCGTCGTTCGCCATCAAGTAAATGCTATTGCAAAATCCCGGTTATTTCCCTATAATGAATATTTACTATGTTCGCTAAAAAACCGCATTCGACATCAGAGATCGCAAAGCTCACGCATCCCAAGCAAATTGTTGGAGTTGCGACAAAAGCGGGCTTAAATGCCGACGAGCTTGAGCTCTACGGTAATTTCAAGGCTAAAGTGGTCCTGGGCGTCCTCCAGAGGCTGAAGGCGCGCCCCGACGGCAAACTGGTCCTCGTTACCGCGATAACCCCGACTAAGCACGGTGAAGGCAAGACCTGCGTTTCGATCGGCCTCACGCAGTCGCTGGGGCGGCTCAAAAAGCGCGTGATCCTCTGCCTGCGCGAACCGTCATTGGGGCCCGCGCTTGGCCTTAAGGGAGGCGGCTGCGGCGGCGGATACGCGCAGGTGCTCCCGATGGAAGACATCAACCTGCATTTCACGGGCGATATAAACGCCGTGACTGCGGCCCATAACCTTTTAAGCGCAATAATAGATAACCATATCTCGAAGGGCAACGAGCTTAAGATAGACCCCAAGCGTATCGTGTGGCGCAGGACTATAGACCTTTGCGACAGGAGCCTGCGCGAGATACAGGTAGGCATGGCGGAGGGAGCCGTAAAGAGGCGCGACGGGTTCGATATAACGGCCGCCTCGGAGATAATGGCGTGCCTCGCGCTCACTACCGGATATAAGGACCTGAAGGAACGCCTCGGGAAGATGATAGTCGCGTTCACCAATAAGGGCCGTCCTGTTATTGCGTCCGAGCTGAAGGTCGTCGGCGCGATGGCGGCGATATTGAAGGAAGCGATAAAGCCGAATATCGTGCAGACGCTGGAAGGCCAGCCCGCGTTCATACATATGGGGCCGTTCGGGAATATCGCGCACGGCACCAACAGCATATTGGCCACGCAGATGGCGCTTAAGCTCGCGGATTACGCGGTCGTCGAGACCGGGTTCGGGACCGATTTAGGCTTTGAGAAGTTCTGCGATGTCGTCACGAGGCAGGGCAGGTTCAGGCCCGATTGCGCCGTGATCGTCGTAAGCGCGAGGGCGTTGAAGTCCCACGGCGGGCTGCCGGACGACCAGACGGAAAGAGAGGACCTCGTCGCGCTCAATAACGGGCTATGCAACCTCGAGAGGCATATCGAGAACGTGAAGAAGTTCGGCATATGGCCCGTCGTCGCGATAAACAGGTTCCCGTTCGATACGGATAACGAGCTCAACAGGATAAAGGAGTCGTGCAGGAGCAAAGGTGTGCTCGCGGAGATAACCGAGGTGGTCGCCAAGGGCGGCGAGGGCGGAGAGAAACTCGCGCAGTCGGTGATATCGACTATGCAGGAACACCCGTCAAAGTTCAAGCCGTTATATGAACTGAGCCTCACTATAAAGGAAAAGATAGAGAAGATAGCGACCGAGGTGTACGGCGCGGAAGGCGTCGTATATGTCGGGACTTCCGAGGACGATATAGTGTTCCTTATCGAGAACGGATATGACGAGCTGCCCGTGAACATGGCGAGGACGCACCTCTCGTTCACGGACGACCCTAAGGTAAAGGGAGCGCCGACGGGCTGGCGGCTGAAGGTTAAAGAGGTTAAGGTCTCCGCAGGCGCGGGTTTCCTCGTCGCGCTTACGGGCGAGATGAACCTGATGCCCGGCATGCCGAAGGTGCCGCTCGCGGAGCGGGTGGACATAGATAACGACGGCAACATATCGGGGTTATTTTAAATGATGATATCCGACAGGAACAGGATCGACGCATTTATCAGGGCGCTCGGGCAAGGGAAACCTGTCCCGGGCGGCGGGGCGGCGGCCGCTTTGGCCGGGGCTCTCGGGGCTGCGCTATTGATGAAGGTCGCGAATTTTACGATAGGCAAGAAGAGATACAGGGTATACGAAAGGGACGCGAAGAACATACTCGGCAAGGCCGAAACGCTCGTGAAGAGGCTCAGCTCATATGTTGAAAGGGATGCCAAGGCATACGATGAATACGCCAGGACGAAGAGCAAGGCCGCGATAAAGAAGGCCACGCTATGCGTATCCGAGATCGCGAAACTGTCTTCCGCCGGGCTGAAATTCTGCCCGAGGCTGAAGAAGATAGGCAACAGGAACCTTATGGGCGACCTCTATGCCGCGGAGCTGCTGCTGAAGGCTTCCGCGCAGGCCGCCGATAACCTCGTAAAGTTGAACAAGAAATGGATGGGCCGGTAGATGAAAGCAAGGATACTTAACGGACGGGAGCTCGCGTCGAAACTTAAGGCGCAGATAAAGCGCGAGGTCTCCGTCATAAAGAAAAAATACGGCAAGGCGCCGATGCTCTCCGTCATACAGGTCGGCGGGCATAAGCCCGCGACAATATATATAAATTCGCAGGAGAAGCTCGCGAAGGAGCTCGGGATAAAGTACAGGAAGATCCGCTTGAGCAATTCCGTATCGCAGGATGAGCTTATCCGTGTCATCAAGAGGTTGAACAGGGACAAGTCCACGACCGCGATAATGCTCGGGCTGCCCGTGCCTAAAACGATAAACCTGAAACAGGCGATATATTATATAGACCCGGCGAAGAACGTCGAGAGGGTGAACCCGACCGCGTCGGCCGTAATGGAGATTATAAGGTCCACCGGTATAAGCCTCTTCGGCAGGGAAGCCGTCGTAGTCGGGCACGGCGAACTTGTCGGCAAACCGATCGCGATGTTCCTCCTGGATAAGCTGGCGACCGTAACGGTCTGCCATATCGGCACCGCGGAGCGCGGGAAGCTGAAAGAGCATATCGCGCGGGCCGAGATACTAGTCTCCGCGGTGGGCAAGCCGGACCTCATAAAGGGCAGATGGATAAAACGCGGAGCGGTAGTCGTCGATGTCGGTATCACGAAGGTGGGAGGCAGGATAGCCGGCGACGTGGAATTTGAGGCAGCCGGGAAAAGGGCCGGTTTCCTTACGCCCGTCCCGGGCGGAGTCGGGCCGCTGACCGTCATAATGTCGATGAGTAATTGTATCGCGCTCTTCAAGGAGCAGATGAAAAGATGATAATCACAAAACAGAAAAAAACAGAAGATATAATGAAATGCCTCGAAAAAGTCGAGAGGGTGTTCGTAATAGGATGTACGCAGTGCGCGACGGTGTGCAAGACGGGCGGAGAGGACGAGGTAAAGAAGATGAAGGAATTCCTCGAGGCAAACGGCAAGAAGGTGACCGCCGCGGAGGTATGGGACACGCCGTGCAACCTGCTTGAAGTCAGGAAACGCGCGCGCGACAGGAAAGACGAGCTTTCCGGGTCGCAGGTGCTGCTTCTGATGAGCTGCGGCGACGGCGCCCATACGGTATCCCTCGGGACGGGCATGAGCGTCGTGCCCGCGAACGATACGCTCTTCCTCGGCCAGTCCGAGAGGGCAGGGAAGTTCAACGAGGTATGCGCGCTTTGCGGGGACTGCACATTATTCGTAACGGGCGGCTATTGCCCGAACGCGTTGTGCCCTAAAGGGCTCCAGAACGGCCCGTGCGGGGGAGTCAAGGACGGAAAATGCGAGGTAAGCCCCGAGATAGATTGCGGGTGGCTTTTGATATATAACAGGCTCAAGGATACCGGGAATCTCGATAAGATGAAAAAAGTCCTGCCGCCAAAGGACCATTCGAAGTCAGTCAGGCCGCGCAAGATCACGGTCGACGCTGTCAGGAAGAGGTAACGATGACCTTAAAAGAAAAAATTATGAGCAGGAAATTCATCGTAACGGCCGAGATAGGCCCGCCCAAGGGCATAGATGTGAAATCGCAGCTTGAGGAAGCGGAATTGCTGAAACCCAGGGTCGACGCGATAAATGTGACCGACTCGCAGAGCGCGGTCATGAGGCTTGGTTCTCTCGCCGTATCATGCCTTCTTAAAGAAAAAGGCATCGAGCCCGTATACCAGCTGACATGCCGCGACCGCAACAGGATAGCGCTGCAGTCGGACGCGCTCTCCGCGGCGGTATTGGGCATAGAGAACATCCTCGTCCTTACGGGCGACCACCCTGTGCGCGGGGACCATCCGGAAGCGAAACCGGTCTTCGACCTCGATTCCGTGCAGCTTATCGGGGCATTGCGGATATTGGAAGCCGGCAGGGACCTGGCCGGCAAGGAGCTGAAGGGTGCTCCGAGATTTTGCATAGGAGCCGTAGTGAACCCGGGAGCCGATCCCATCGAGCCGGAGCTGATAAAATTCGAGAAGAAGATAAACGCGGGCGCGGAGTTCTTCCAGACGCAGGGCGTATATGATGTGGAAGCGTTCGCGAAGTTCGCGGAAAAGGTGAAGCATTTCAATACATGCATTATCGCCGGGATAATACTTATAAAATCGCCGGAAATGGCGCGTTTCATGAACAAGAATGTCGCCGGGATATTCGTGCCGGACAGGCTTATCGAGGAGATAGAAGGCGCCGCCGACAGGCAGCAGAAGGCCGCCGAGATCGCCGCGCGCACGATAAAGGAACTGAAGGGGCTGGTCCAGGGCGTGCACATCATGTCGTTAGGATGGAACAAGCTCGTCCCGCAGATACTGGATAAGGCCCTTTAAGGGCCCATGCCGGACCCAAGGAGACCTGAGATCGTCTTTCTGAAGAACATCCCAATAAAGATACCGTCGGACCTTGTCCTGTCCCGTCTTAAATTCGCGAAGTACAAGACCAGGGCGGACAAGAAGATACTGTCCTTTATTGCCGGCATCATCGATGAGGGATATTCCCTGGCCGAACCGAAGGCCGTCTTCGCGGTATTCGATATAAGCATCAGGGGCGGCACGGTAAGGTTCGGCTCATCGAAATTCGCGGTAAAGAGCGCGTCTCTGTCGAAACACCTTAAGGGAGCGTCAAAGGCGGCGCTCTTCGCCTGCACGATAGGCGGGGAGCTTGTGGACAGGGTAAACGCGTATGTTAAAAAGGGCGAGATAGCGTCCGCGACCGTGCTTGACGCCGTCGGTTCGGAAGCGGCGGAAGCCCTCGCGGACCGGATAGACTATATAGTGACAAAGAACGCGCGCGCCGAAGGTTTCTCTACGGTGACGCGGTTCAGCCCCGGCTACGGGGACTGGACGGTATTCGACCAGGGGAAGTTATTGAATGCGCTTAAGGCCTCAAAGATAGGCATTAAGGCGACGAAGAGCTATATAATGGTGCCGGAAAAATCCGTGACGGCATGCATAGGGCTGGTGAAGTCCGGCAGCAAGCCGGTAAGGAAGGTATATGAAGGGAATATTAGCAAGGCTAAAAAATGAGATACTGATATACGACGGCGCCCTCGGCACGGTCCTGCAGGAGACCGGAGCGCTGAAGGCGGGAGCCTGCCCGGAAGAATTGAACATATCTAACCCCAAAGTCATAAAGAAGATCCACAGGGACTATATAAACGCGGGCGCCGATATCATCGAGACCAATTCATTCGGCGCGAGCAAGATCAAGCTTGCCGCCTACGGGCTCGAAAAGGATGCCGACAGGATAAATTACGAGGCCGCGCGCATCGCGCGTTCTGCCGCTTCAGCTTGCGTCTCAAGGAAGATATATGTCGCGGGATCGGTAGGGCCCCTTGACAGGCAGGTTACCCCGCTGGGCGACCTGTCGTTCGATGAGGCGGTCAAGGCCTTCGAGGACCAGATAAGGAAACTAAAGGAAGGCGGATGCGACCTTATTATCCTCGAGACGTTCGCCGACATAAAGGAACTCAAGGCGGCGGTGATAGCGGCGAAGGAGATCGGCGGGATACCGGTTCAGGCGCAGATGACTTTTGAGGGCGGCGAGCGCAGCACTTACGGCACTACGCCGGCGGCCTTCGCGGTCTTGATGAATTCACTCGGCGCGGAGATAATAGGCACCAACTGCTCTACCGGGCCGAAGGAGCTGATAAGGGCGGTAAAGGAGATATCCGCGTGCACCGGCGGGTTCATATCGTGCCAGCCCAACGCGGGCCTGCCGGAACTGCGTAACGGGAAGACTTGTTTCCCCGAGACCCCTAAAGCGTTCGCGAAATACGCGGTAACGTTCGCCGGGCTCGGGGTCAACGTGATAGGCGGCTGCTGCGGCACGACGCCGGAGCACATAAAAGAGGTAAGGTCTGCCCTGTCCGGGAAGAAGCCCGCGAAAAGGAAATATATACCTGCTTTCAGGCTATCGTCTCGGACCAAGGTCGTGGAACTCGGCGCTAAGACGAGGCCGCTTATCATCGGAGAGAGGATAAACCCGACCGGCAAGAAGGACCTGCAGGAAGAGATCAGGCAGGGCAAGAATATAATTATCAGGCGCGAGGCGATCGAGCAGACCGGGAAAGGCGCCGATATACTGGACGTGAACGTGGGCGTGCCGGGGACCCGCGAACAGGATACTATCGGTCCGGCCGTAGAGGCGGTGCAGGGAGTCAGCGAAGCGCCTATTTCAATAGACAGCGCTAATCCTTTTGCCGTGGAAGCCGCGCTTAAGGAAGTCGCGGGAAAACCCCTGATCAACTCGGTCAACGGCGAAAAGGATAAGGTCGATTCTATCCTGCCGTTGGCGAAAAAATACGGCGCGGCGGTCCTCGTGCTGGCGCTGGATAATCGCGGCATACCGAAGGACGCCAAAGCCCGCATTAAGATAGCCGAAGGCGTGATCAGGAAGGCGATAGCGCTCGGAATACGCAAGGAAGACATTATCGTCGACCCTCTGGCCTTGGCCATATCCGCAAAGCCGGAGCAGGCAGCGGAGACGCTGAAGGCGATAAAAGAACTTAAGAGGAAAGGTTTCCCGTCATCACTGGGGGTAAGCAACGTCTCGTTCGGCCTTCCGAACAGGAGGAGGATAAACGCGGACTTCTTCGGCCTTGCGCTGGCTTTTGGGCTCGACCTGGCCATAATCAACCCGAGCGATGATAATATGTTCTGGGTCGCCAAGCAGAAGAAGGGCCTGCGGGCACCCGATGCGGGGATCAAGAAATTCCTCAAGGACGCGTTGAGCCCCGCCGCGGAAGTCTCGAGGAGAGGATTATCTGCGTCCTGCGAAGGGGCGGCGGCTAAGGACGTCAGGACGCGCCTCAAGGAAGCGGTCCTCTACGGCGATAAGGACAATATCTCCGGATACGTGGAGGAGGCGCTCGCGCAGGGCATCGCGCCGCTCGAGATAAACAGCAAGATACTCATACCCGCGCTTGAGATAGTCGGCCAGAAATTCGGGAAGAGGGAGTATTTCCTGCCGCAGGTAATACTGTCGGCGGAGTCCGTCCAGCGCGCGTTCGGACGCCTTAAGAAAGAGATCAAGCCGGGCGAGCAGGAGGACAAGGGCACTATCGTGATAGCGACCGTTGAGGGCGACATCCACGACATCGGCAAGAATATCGTTATATCGGTCCTCGAGAACCACGGCTATAAGATATACGACCTCGGCAGGGGCGTCACGGCCGATGTCATAATAAAGGAAGCGGTAAGGAAAAAGGCCGACATAATCGGCCTCAGCGCGCTGATGACCACGACGATGATACAGATGGAGCGCGTCATAAAGGAATTGAAGAAGAGGGGCCTTAACTTCAAGACGATAATCGGCGGCGCCGTAGTCACGGAGGCGTTCGCGAAGGAGATAGGGGCGTCGGCATACGCGCGAGACGCGATAGAAGCGGTCAATATAGTCAAGTCGCTCATGAAAGAAAGGTCGTGATGCATATGGAGCGCAGGAAGGTCACTATACCCGATATCCTCAGGAAGAAGCAGGAAGGCAGGAAGATAACCATGCTTACCGCTTACGATTATCCGTCCGGCCGTCTTATCGACGAAGCGGGCATGGATATGATACTGGTCGGAGATTCGCTCGCGATGACGGTTCTCGGCTACGAGTCGACCATACCCGTCACGATGGACGAGATGGTGCACCATTCCAGGGCCGCGAGGCGCGGGATCAAATACGCGCTGCTCGTAGGCGACATGCCTTTCATGACATATAATATCGGGGACAGGGAGACGATCCGCAACGCCGGCAGGTTCATAAAGGAAGGCGGCTGCGGCGCGGTGAAGATCGAAGGCGGCGAGGAGATGGCTGGTACCGTGAAGTCGCTCGTAAGGTCAGGAATACCGGTCCTCGGGCATATAGGGCTTACTCCGCAGACGGCGACACAGCTCGGAGGGTTCAAGGTCCAGGGCAAGGACGCGAAGAGCGCGCGAAAACTTATTGATTCGGCGCTTGCCCTCGAGAAGGCCGGATGTTTCGCGATAGTGCTCGAGTGCGTCCCGGACAAGCTCGCGGAGCTGATAAGCGGTAAGCTCGAGATACCGACGATAGGCATCGGCGCGGGCCCGCATTGCGACGGGCAGGTCCTAGTGACGAACGACATGATCGGCATGTACGACAGGTTCACGCCGAAATTCGTAAAGAAATACGCCGACCTGTGGCCGCAGTTATCCAACGCCTTTAAGAGATATAAGGAAGACGTGGAGGACGGGAAATTCCCGTCGAGAGAGCACTGCTTCGAGATGAACGAGTCCGAACTCAGGAAACTCAGGTCGAACAGGAGGGCCAAATGAAGATAGCGGTAATAGGTCCCGGAGCGCTTGGGTGCCTCGTGGCCGCTTCATTGGTAAAGTCCGGCGAGGATGTCTGGCTTCTGGACAAAGTCCAGGAGCGCGCGAAGAAGATAAATAAAGACGGCATCAAGGTCGAGGGGGCCGGCGAATTCAGCGCGAAGGTCAGGGCGACCTGCGACGCGAAGGAGATCGGCGCCGCGGAGCTCGCAATAATCTGCGTAAAATCATATGATACCGAAGATGCCATAAAGGATGCGAAGCCCGTCATAGTGGATAATACGCTCGTCCTGACGCTGCAGAACGGCCTGGGCAACGAAGAGGCTATCGCCGAGATAATAGGCCAGGAGAAGGTCATAGGCGGCGTCACAATGCACGGCTCGACATACCTTGATGACGGCCGCATCAGGCACTCCGGCAGGGGCGAGACGATAATAGGCAGGTGGTATACCCCGCCGGTGCGCAAGGACGTGAAGAAATGGTATATACCGCGCCGCCGGCTGGAAGAAGTAGCTTCAGTCTTAAAGAAGGCAAATTTCGAGACTAAGATATCCGACAGCATAAAGGACGTTATCTGGTCGAAACTGGTTATCAACACCGGCATAAACGCGCTCGGCGCTATCACTCGCCTAAAGAACGGCGACCTGTTTGAATACGAGTGGACAAGGAATATAATGAAGCAGGCCGTGATGGAAGCGGTAAAGGTCGCGAAGAGGCGCCGTATCAGCCTGCAATATACCGACCCTGTAAAGAAGATAGAGTCCGTATGCTCCGCCTGCGGCAACAACATATGTTCGATGCTGCAGGACGTATTGGACGGACAGCGCACGGAGATAGATTACATCAACGGCGCGATAGCCGCCGAAGGCGCGGCCCTCGGTATCGCTACGCCGGTGAATTCCGTATTGACGGACATGGTGAAGACGTTAGAGGCAAGCTGTAAAAAACAAATCAACAAGGAGTGACGCCAGATGCATAAGGTTGTGGAAAAAAAGGTTTTAGCCAGCACCATAACCCTCCTCAAGGTCGAGGCGCCGATGGTTGTGCGCGAGGCAAAACCGGGGCAGTTCGTTATCGTAAGGTTGAACGAGTTCGCGGAAAGGATCCCGCTTACGATCTGTGACATCGACAAGGCAAAGGGGCACTTGACGATGATAATACAGGAACTCGGCAAGTCTACTAAAGACTTATGCGCGATAAAGGAAGGCGAGGCGATACAGGATATACTCGGCCCTCTTGGTAACCCGAGCGATATAGAGAAGTTCGGGACGGTCGTCATAATAGGCGGCGGCGTCGGTTCCGCGGAGCTCTATACGGTCGTGCGGGCATTGAAGGATATGGGCAACAAGGTAATAACGATCCTCGGCGCGAGGAACAAAGAGCTCGTGATACTCGAGGACATATTCAGGAAACTGGCAGATGAGGTGCTGATCACCACGGATGACGGCAGCTACGGAGCGAAGGGCCTCGTCACAGACGCTCTCAAGAAGCTCTTCGACCGCAAGGAGAAGATCGACCGCATAATATGCTGCGGGCCGATCCCGATGATGAGGGCGGTCGTAGAGACGGCGCGTCCGACGGGCATACCGGCGGTCGTGAGCCTCAACGCAATCTTGCTCGACGGGACCGGCATGTGCGGCTCGTGCCGCTGCACGGTCGCGGGAAAGACACACTTCTCGTGCGTCGACGGGCCGGAGTTCGACGGCTACAAGGTCGATTTCAATGAGCTGTCGATGAGGAACAAGAGGTTTCTCGCTGAGGAAAGGAGAGCGCTGGAGTCGTAAAATGGCTAAAATATCACGTCAGATACTTGGATGCAGGGAACCTAACGAGAGGAACAGGGATTTCAAGGAAGTGGCGCTCGGATTCACGGAGGAGCAGGCTGTCCTCGAGGCGCAGCGCTGCATATCATGCAAGAAGAAACCGTGCTGCAGCGGATGCCCGGTCGAGGTCGATATACCCGGGTTCATAAAGCTGCTGGCGAAGAAGGACTTCAAAGGCGCGATACAGAAGATAAAGGAGAAGAATAACCTCCCGGCGATCTGCGGGCGGGTCTGCCCCCAGGAGACCCAGTGCGAGGCCGTTTGCACTTTTGCGGCCAAGAAGGAGTCCATAGCTATAGGGGCCCTCGAGCGTTTCGTCGCCGACTGGGAGGCGGGCAATAAGGAACCGAAGCAGGCCCCGGCCGCAGGACTGAAGGATAATGCCGGCGCAAAGGTGGCGGTCGTAGGAGCGGGCCCCGCTGGGCTCACTGCCGCGGCGGACCTCGCTAGGTACGGCTATAAGGTCACGCTCTTCGAGTCGCTCAGCGCGAGCGGCGGCGTCCTCAGGTACGGCATACCCGAGTTCAGACTCCCGAAAGTCATCCTGGACAGGGAGACCGAATATATCAGGTCTCTCGGTGTCGAGATAAGATACAACATACTCATAGGCAGGACGATCACGATCGAGGACCTCATCAAGGACGGTTATAAGTCGATATTCATAGGCTCGGGCGCGGGATTACCGTATTTCCTCGGCATCCCAGGCGAGAACCTGAACGGCGTATACTCCGCGAACGAGTTCCTGACGCGCGTGAACCTTATGCATGCGTATGAGTTCCCGAAGTACAAGACGCCGGTGAAGATCGGCGAGAGGGTGGCGGTCGTCGGCGCGGGCAACACGGCCATGGACTGCGTGCGTGTCTCAAAGCGCCTCGGCGCGAAGGACGCGATGATAGTCTACAGGAGGAGCGAGCATGAGGCGCCCGCGCGCCGCGCGGAGGTAGAACATGCCCGGGAGGAAGGGATAGAATTCCGTTTCCTGACGGCCCCGCTTTCGATAGAAGGAAACGATAAGGGCGAAGTCAAGAGCATGACATGCATAAAGATGGAACTCGGTGAGCCGGACGCGAGCGGACGCAGGCGCCCGGTCCCCGTAAAGGGCTCTGAATATACGATGCCTGTCGATACGGTCGTGATAGCCGTAGGCCAGGGGCCGAACCCGCTCATACCGCGCACTTCAAAGGACATCGCGGTCGACCAGAAGAGCGGCGAGCTCATCATAGACGAGAATTGCATGACGTCGAAGAAAGGCGTCTTCGCCGGAGGGGACATAACCACGGGCGAAGGCACGGTCATAGCCGCTATGGGCGCGGGCAAGAAGGCCGCGGCCGCGATGGACAGGTACCTGAAAGGAGCCTGATGAGGAAGGTATTCCCGGCGCTGTTATTATCGGCCGTCGTTTTCCTTGTCAGCGGCTGTTTCATTAACATGTCGGCCGTCACGAAGATCAACGATGACGGGTCGGGTTTCAGGATAACGACCTATACCGCCGACGGGGCGAGCGAGAAGGACGAGCTCATAAAGGACTATCTCCTTCCCGGGGGCGGAAGCTGGAAGCTCGACAACTACGTCAAGGATAACCCGCCGCAGCATATCTATGAGGTCAAGAGGACCTTTAAGGATATAAAAGAACTGCAGCCGGATTATGCCAGGAAAGGCGCCCGCCCGTCAAGCATCTCCGATAACAGGTGTTCACTGAAGATACGCAGGGGCATCATATTTGATTCCTACGAATATGATGAGGCATACAGGGACTGCGCGGATGAAGGCAAGATCCGCGAATTCTGCAAGCGCTGGTACGACTCCATGCTCGCCATAATTTCGGAGGAGGTAGCGGCCGCGTTCCCGCGTTCGGTTAAAAAGGACGGCGTTGCCCTGTTCCTTGACGCGAAGTTCAGGCCGTATTACGATTATTTCCTGGCGGAATTTGTAACGAACGGCCGGAAGTCCCTGGAAGACGATAATACGGCCAATAAGGCGAAGATGGCGGAGTTTGAGGCGCTGTTCGACGAGAAGAATTTCGCGGCTTATATGGCCGATTATGCGGCCTCCGCGGATAAGGGGCTGGACAGGAAGAGGGCCTACGATAAGCTGCTCGCGCTCCATGAGAAGATAGACGGGAAGCTGTCCGACCAGAGCGAGTCGCTGAGCGAGCGCAATTACGATGACGCGTTCGGGGTCTACGGTTGGCCGGTATTCATGGGCTACTCGTTCAACGTTTCAGTCACGCTGCCGGGGCGCATAGTCGAGGCCAATACCAAGGACATAAGATCGAACACCGCGAACTGGAGGTTCGACAACAACGATTTCCAGATGAACGAGTACAGGCTGTCGGCCGTCTCGCGCAAGTTCAACCCGGCAGGGACGGTCATTATTTTCGTCGTGTTGGTTTTAATAATATATTCCGCTTACAGGGGGAAGCCTAAGAAGAAGTGAAGAGAGTCGTTGTCGCAATGAGCGGCGGCGTGGATTCATCGGTCGCCGCTTTTTTATTGAAGGAACAGGGCTGCGAGGTCATTGGGCTCACGATGCAGTTATCGCCCGGATCACGCTGCGTGAAAGACGCGAAAAAGATCGCGGCGAAACTCGGGATACGGCATTATGCCGTCGATTTACAGGAAGAATTCAGGCGGGACGTCATCGGCTATTTCTGTTCGGAATATTCCAAAGGCAGGACCCCCAACCCGTGTGTTGTATGCAACAGGAAGGTTAAATTCGGAAAGCTGCTCGAAAAAGCAAAGGCTCTCGGCGCGGGCCATCTCGCGACGGGCCATTACGCGCGTATAGGCCGCGGCGCGGGATCCGGAAGGTATTTCATCAAGGAAGCCTCCGATAAGTCGAAGGACCAGTCATATTTCCTGTTCGATCTCGGCCAAAGGCAGCTGCGGCGCCTACTCTTTCCGCTCGGCGAGCTCACTAAAAGCGAGGTAAGGGAGATCGCGGGATCCGCGGGATTCGCGAAGATAAACGATAAGCCCGAGAGCCAGGACATTTGTTTTATCACCGGAGGGGATTACAGGGATTTCATAGGAAAGAGGATCAAGGGGATCAAGCCCGGAAGGGTCGTAGATACCGGCGGAAGATATATGGGCATGCATAAGGGGATAGCTTTTTATACGATAGGGCAGAGGGAAGGCCTCGGCATCGCGGCGGGAAAGCCGATATACGTCGTCAGGCTCGATCCTCGAAAGAACGAGATAACGGTGGGCGATGCCGCCGAAGTGAAAGGTAAGGAGCT
>JBAZFE010000018.1:0-15421 GCA_041653555.1 Candidatus Omnitrophota bacterium | reverse complement strand
ATTCTACCAGAAATCCCTGCAGGGTTCTATTGAAAATTAAATCAAATGGGGACACTTCTCCGATGAGCTAAAGAACCGTCCCTTATGGCTTTTCCGTTGACGGTGACTTTTCCCTTCGAGACCTTTATGTTGTATTCTTTTCCGCGGAAAAGCCGCCTCATCGTGAAACCGTCCCATGAGGAAGGAAGGCGCGGGTCGATGGTAAGGCCGTCGAGCGTAGCCCTTACTCCGAGTATCCAGTCGGTGAACGCGCGGAACATCCAGGCGGACGTGCCCGTAAGCCATGAATGGCTGCCGCGGCCGAACTGCGGGTGGTCGGGCCCGAACAGGAACTGGCAGTATACATACGGCTCGACCCTGTACCCGTCCATCCCGACCTTTTTGACTGAGGCCGCAGGGAGCAGCTTATGGTAATAATCGAAGGCCCTGTCGGGACGGCCCAGCATCGCCTCGGCGATGATCGCCCAGGTGTTGGCATGGCAGAATATCGCGCCGTTCTCCTTGATGCCTGCCGGATAATTGATCAGCGAACCGATATCGTCCGGACCGCTCGTATAGGAAGGCCAGCATATCCTTATGCCGAGTTCCGTATCCAGGTATTTTTTGACCGAGTCCATGCATTTCAGCCCGCGCTCGCGGTCCGCCACGCCGCTCAGGACGGCCCAGCTCTGCGTATTAATATGGATCTTCCCTTCCTCGCAGGAATTTGAGCCGACCGGCCTGCCCTCATCGGTGAACGCGCGTATATACCATTCCCCGTCCCACGCGATATCGTTTATCTTATCCTTCATCCCGTTATATATCTTCGTGAAATTCCCGGCGTCTCTTGTCTTCTCCATCTCGTCCGCAAGTTCCGCCATCTGCTTCGCCGCATAGCAAAGGAACATCGCGACCCATACCGATTCTCCCTTGCCCTTCCTGTCTATGTCGTTCAGGCAATCGTTCCAGTCCGCATAGAACATCCTCGGGAACCCGTGCGGACCCGTGTTCGCGAGCGTATAATTTATCGCGCGCACCATATGCTCGTATATAGTCCCGCTCGATCCCTCAATATACGGGGCCTTCCCGTCAAGCACCTCGTAATCGCCCGTCTCGCAGATATACGAGTATACCGCGGGTATTATCCAGAGGTGGTCGTCGGAATATTTCTTCGGCTCGCCCGTGCCGACCGTCGGGTAGAAGAGGTGGTACGCGTGTCCGTCCTCGTACATGTTCTTCGCGAGCAGATTTATCTTCTCCTTTACCTGCGGCGCGATCGTGTGGACCACTCCCATAGTGTCCTGGCTCGTGTCCCTGAACCCGACGCCGCGGCCGGTGCCGGTGTTATACATAAGAGACGCGTAACGCGACCAGTCGAACGTCGTCCTCGACTGGTACTGGTTCCATATATTGATGTTCGCGTTGATGACGGGATCGGGGGTCTCGACCCTCAGTTTCGACGTGTATTCTTCCCAATACCTCCCGACGCGTTCCAGTTCATGCGCCACATGGCTTTCGTCCGAGTATTTCCGCAATATCCTGTCGGGAGTAAGCCTGTTCTCGTAAGCGTCCACCCCCATGACGACTATGGCCTTACTCTCTTCCCCGGGCCCCAGTTCGCAACGTACGGAGAGGCACCCTATGGCATTGCCGCCGATGACCTTCGAGTTCTTATGCCTGCCGGTCTTCATGCCTTCGGGGTTCGTCTCACTGCGGTATTTACCGATGAACGCCTCCCTCTCGCAGTCGTAGCCCTGTACTTCACGGTTTGTCACCGCAAAGTACACTTTAGAAAAGTTGCGCTTGAAATACCCCTTCTTCTTGTTATAAAAGGAATAATAAATGGCCTTATCGCGGCTGTCGTATTCCGCGGTCGAGAAATAATGCAGGTTCGGGTGGAACATGAACTCTTCGGACGCGTCGAACAGCGCGAATTCCACGTAAGGCGTCATTGTTATCGTACGCTTCTGCTTCCCGGTATTCGTCATGCAGACGGACCATACCTCGAGATTGTCATCGAGCGGCACGAAATACGTGACCTCGCTGCGGATGCCGCAGTTCTCGGAAGATATCTTCGTATACCCGAGCCCGTGCCTGCATTCCCACGCATCGGGCGCCCTGCATACGGGCTGCCATCCGGCCGACCAGTACTCCCCGCTCCCGTCATCCCTGATGTATACATACCTTCCGGGCCTGTCCAACGGCACGTTATTGTACCTGTACCTCGTTATGCGCTGGTACTTCGGGTCCTCGAAGAAGCTGTACCCGCCGCCCGTCTGGGATATCAGCGCCGCGTACTTGCCGTTGCAGAGGTAGTTTATCCACGGCGTCGGCGTATCGAACCTGTTTATTATGAATTCCTTCTTGTCCTTCGAAAAAACGCCGTAGTCCATATCCGCGCCTTTCATATATACTGGTTGTATACCATATCTATCCAAAAAAATATTATTTCGGCTTGGCGCTGGATCCCCTTATGATAAGGTCCACGGGTATCACCTCTTTCGTGGCAATGCCTACGCGCCCTTCTATCCTGTCGACAAGTTTCTTGAGCGCTATTGCGCCCATCTCTTCCTTGGGCACGTTAACGGTGGTCAGCGGCGGCGTTGATAGCGCAGCCCATTCTATGTTGTCGAATCCGACTATCGAGATATCTTTCGGGATGCTGAGGGAGGTCTTCTCCCTTATTGCTTTCATCGCGCCCATGGCGGCCTCGTCATTGATCGCGAACACGGCCGTCGGCAGGGGATTCTTCTTCAGGATCTTCTCCATGGCCTTATAGCCCTCTTCGACCAGGTAATAGCCCTCTATGACCAGGCTGTCGTCGTATTTGATACCCGCCTCCCGGAGGGCTTCCCTATAACCTTCAAGCCTGCCTATCGAGGCCGGCTGTTCCTGCAGGGGCGCGCGTATCATCGCTATGCGCTTGTGGCCGAGGTCTATCAGGTGCTTTACCGCAAGATACCCTCCGAGCTTATTGTCGGGTATTACGGAATCTATCGCGGGCTTGGACATCTCGTTATCCACAAGGACCAGCGGGAACTTCTTGTCATACAGGCTCATAACCGTAGTCTTGTCCAGGCCGCCTATAACGATGATCCCGTCCACGTTATTCTCCATCGCCCATCTCGCTATATCGCGCTCGTCCTTTATGGACGTCACAAAATTAAAGGACAGCACGCAGCCCATTTTAAGGGCTTCTTTCTGCATCGTGGAGAATATGCCGACGTAGTACGGGCTCAATATCGGAGATTGGGATGTAGGATGGAGCCTCCTCAATATACATGCGATGTTCTTGCGCCTGGACATCCGCTTGCCCGAGGATAGGGTATGGGCTTTCTGCAGTCCTTCCTCATCCGAGACGAACGTCCCGGTGCCGGGTACGGAATACAGAAAGCCCTCCCTTATTAATTGGGCGATACCGCGCCTTAACGTTATGCGGTTGATCCCGTGTTCCTTGCTAAGTATGCGCTCCGAAGGTATAGGGTCCCCGGGCTTATACTGGCCGCCCTGGACCTGCTTGCGCAGTATATCGGCAAACTGCTGGTAAAAGAACTTGCCGCTGGATTTATCCACCTTCGGGCTCATGCGATCCTCTCTCTTAAGGCATCTCGACGATCTTTACGTCGTCGACGAATATGACTACCGACTTCTTGCCCTTGTTATAAGCGGGGCCGACAGCCAGCTTGACTTCTTTAAGTTCCGCGGCGTTGAAATCGACTCCTGTGACCATCTTGTTGTTGTTCCCGTCCCAGTACTGCCCCTTCTTCGGGTAGGCCGTGAACGGTATAGTGACCTTCTGCCATTCCTTGGATGTCTTCACGAAATTCGGGGAGGCCATGACGCCTATCTCCGTCTTGTTCCCGTCCGTGTCATCGGCATCGATCAGTATGACCTCAAAGTTCTCGCCGCCCTCGGCGCCCTTCACCCACAACTCTATGCCCGGCTTCTTATATTTCGTAAGGTCGATAAGAGGGTAATGGCCTATCGCCGCGCCGGACCACTGCGTGCAGTCCATCTCGGCCTTAAGGCATGCTTCTCCGGCCTTCGCTCCGGACTTCTCGATCTCGAAGGACGTGCTGCCGCCATAGACATACTTGTACTGCCCGTTGCCCTCATCGATCACGTCGGTGAAATATTCCACCGTCTCGGCATTAGCCAGCTTCGCTGCGCCGATCAGCGCCAAACCGCACAAGAACATTACCGCAAACACCCTCTTTCCCATCTTTACTGCCCCCTTTCTTTAAATATGATATAGCCCCACTGGTTCGGCTCCTCATAAAACCTCTCGTCCCCCGAGAGGACCATTTGAGTGTGCCTGTCCTTCATGTCCGAATCGTTCAGCGCGGCATTAAAGCTTACCTTCATGCCGGGCGACGGGACAAAATCCTTGGAGAACGACTTCCAGGGTATGACGGCTTCGACCACGTACCCGCTGAAGTCCTCCGGTTTATAGACCGCCGACTGCACCCCTTCCACCCTGTTCTTCAGCTGCCACGACCATCTCTGCGGGATGACTTCCTTCCTGTTGCCGGTGCTAAAGCCGATCTGGAAATCCGCTTCGTCAAAAGCCATCCTGTTAGGTTCGGCCAGGGGGTCGAGGCTGAAGGCTATCTCAAAACCGTCGCCGTTCCATATCGCATCGCCCCTCTTGTCGTTGATGAAAGGCTTGTCGTCCCTTACCTTCGCCGCGACGTACAGGTTGGCCTCGTCCCACATCAGGTATACTTCCGCGCTGACATCATCCGGCCCTTTCCAGATATCCCGGCCCATTATGACATTCTTCTTGTCGTTTATCAAGACCGGCGTCATGCCCGGCCACTCAGCCAGGTCCCCGTCCGGGGTAATAGGCGCCGCCGCTTTCAGGACTTCTATGACAGGCCTCGAATACGCCACCTGCGGCATAGCCGTGAGTTCCGTCGAGACGCCTTCCGGAAGCTTAAAGCCCTTCAGCAGCTTCGCGAACTGCGTCGGGTCGCTCTTGAAATACGGGTCGGAGACAGCGGCGGAAAACGCTTTGAGTATATCATTCTTGCCGTGAAGGCGCCAGTCGCATTCCTTCTTTATATTGAACCATACTATGGCCTTTATGCGCGGGAATTTTTCCTTCAAAGCGGCGAACGCGTCATTTATCCATTGAACTTTATCGCCGCCGGCATCTCCTGAAGCGAACTCGCCTATCATTATCGGCTTGTCCGGGTATTTCTCCGTCAGCTGTTTATACCTCTTCGCGTATATCTTCTCGAACGCGTTCCAGCGGCTCCATTTTTCGGCCGTGCCCCAGTTATACCCGTCTATCGCGACCCAGTCGACATAATTGCCGCCGGGATAGTAATTGCTGTAGGTATTCCACTGGGTCCACGGCACCTCGGTATCCATGACGCACCATACCCATATCGCGTTGTCGGCCTCGACTTCCTTGAAAAGGTCATATACATGCCGCCATGCCTTTATGTACTTTTTCGGGTCCCTGTCATTCTGCGCGCCGGACCACGGGTACCAGTTGCCGTCCATCTCGTGGCCCATGCGCAGGAAATATGAAGTGCCCAGCCTCTTGCCGCGCTTCGCGAACGTCCTGATATAATCGTCGTATTGGCCCCCGATTATATTGTCGAGGTAGATTATGTCCTTGCCGTCCTTCTTTATCCAGGGTTCCCACGTGACATGCGGTATGGCGCCGTAGTTCACGATCGCCTGGCAGTCTTCCAGCGGGAAGATCTTCTCCCAGTCGATATAGAACATCACGGAGCCGGACTTCTTATTGGAGGCGATATCGAACCGGTTTATGGGTTCCATGCGGATGGGCGTGTTTTCCATGAATATACCCCAGAGGCAGCCCTCAGGGAAATCCTGCTTGGCGGGCTCCGCCGCTTTACAGGAAGAGACGGAAAACACGGCAATAAGGAAGAATGGGATAAAAACCGGCATAAGTTTCATAGATTGCCTTTCTAGACAGGTAGTATACCACATCATTCGCGTTTTTCAAGTATTTTACATGGCCTTCCCGGGGCGGCAGGAGGCGGTATACGCGCCGCATCTCTTATATCCCGCCCAGGCTTCGTTGCTTGCTTTCGGGTCCGGATCGACCTCAGACACTATAAGATAACATGACATGGCCGCGGTGCCGTATTCCGCGCGGTCGGGCCCGTCACAGGCCTTCGAAAGGCCTTCGTAGTACTTTGCCGCCTCGAGATAACTCTTTATTACCTGCTTCTTACTATCGCCTGTTTTCGAGCGGAGGCCCGCTATTATATTCTCCGCGTTGCCTCCCGGCTCGATGCCCGGCAGCCTCAGCTGGCCTGCAAGGCCGCCGTTGCACAGCGCTATGCCCTTTTCGGCCAGCGTCTTCATATCCTCCGGAGGGCTGTATCCCTCCGCTTCCGCGCCTGCCCGCGCCGGACAACAGGTAATGCCTCCACGACCGCATCCTTTGACGACCTCGAAACATCCCCTTGCGAGGATGAAGTACCTGCTCTTCTTGAGCGGTATATCATGTTCTTTGGCGCGTTTCATGAGCTTCTCCGCGAGATCCAGGTATGTCTGGCAGTTTGACTCGCGCTCCTGCCCGTCTTCAATGCGGCTTATCCTGTCTACCGCGATCTTCACGTCGGAATCGCAGTTAGGTATGAATATGCCGTCATCGGCCGCACAGGCTCCGAAGCTTAACATTACCGCCAATGCTAATACGAGGTTTTTCATCCGATACCCCCTTATTGCCGGTAGACTATCTGCGTCCTCGGCATGAACGAGACGGTCACGTCCTCGAGGACCGCCGTCTCGCTGTACCACGGTTTTGTCGCCGGCAATGAGTTGTCGTTAGAGACGAAATTGGCCCTGTATTGTATGGAGGATGACGGCTGCGACGTTATGCCGCCGCCCGCCCCGGGCACCTGCCATGTCGCCCCGCCGTCCACGCTTGTCATGAAACTTACCGTCTCCGAGACGGCGCTCGCCGTTGACGGCACCGTTACGGTCCCGGTTATAGAACCCCATGCCGCCATGACGCCGGCGTTATCAGGGGCGGAGATAAAATAGCCGTCCTGCGGGATCACCCTTACATTATCAAACGCCGGCAGGTGGTATTCCCCGTATAACCTGACAAGCCCCGCCGCGCTCGTCCCGCTGCCGTTGATGTTCGAGAACCTGTAATTCCCTTCCTGTATCCTGCCGGAGGAAGCGCTGTAATATGTCCAATACGCCTTGTTCTGGCACACGGCCCTTAAGGTCTTGCGCAGGATATACGGCTCTGAATAGTTGTTCCAGGAAGGGCTCGCCCATATATGGAGCATCCCGGTATGGGGCAGCGGGCCCGGGTCTATCCCGTAGGCCGCGCCCTGCTGCAGGTCCTCGGGATAATAGCTCGCATCACCGGCGCTTGTCCTTTTAAGGACCAGCCTGCCTACATCATTCTGGAACCTGAAAGCGTACAGCCCGGGATTTGTTATCGGATATTCGTAATCGATAGGCTCTGCCGCATCCCACCAGAACCTCATACGCATGTCGTACGGCCTTATCTTGTCGTCTATATATACCTGTGCGCTGTGGTTCGTCCACATCCACCTGGAGGAAGCTTCGCGGCCGAGGTCGCAGGTAGGCCATAGTTTAGTGTTATCGTTGGTCTCGGTATCATACTGCCCGAGGACCGTCGTGTTCCATGTGCCGTCCCTCGGGTTCCATTCGTTATTGGTCCAGTCGGTCTGCTGGCCGACATTACCGTCTATATTTTCCGTGAAATTGTCCCAAAAGCCGGCCTTTATGGAATTCCTTATGATGTCGTAATTCGTTACGGCCGTCCCGTTCCAATCCTGGTCTGACCTTACCGGGCAGCTATCCATGAAATTCACCCGGACCATCTCCCCGTCAGACAGGCCGCCTTCCCCGGCTCCGCTTGCCCAGTTGTCATTGCGCCAGACCTGCGCGAATTGGTCCTTCGTGGTCTCGTTCCATATATCGAATATCCTTATTATCGCGCGGATATGACCAGCCGCCGCGGCCGTCCCTATTAAATTCGTTACAGCCCCTGTCGATACCACGTCATAGAACCCGCCGGAATTGAAGCAAAATTCGGTAGTATAGGCCGCCGGCTTCGTCCTGTTGGGATTGGCCCCGTCCTTTACGTTCCTGCTCTCCGCGGGGCTCAGGCCTATATGGCTATCGATTAACGCGTCGAACTGCTGCCAGCTCGTAAAGGGCCGGCCGGCGATGATCGCCTGCGCGAGGTCCTGCGATTTGGCGTCGCTGTTAACACCGCTTCGGAGTACCGCACGGAGGACGGCCTCCGAAGCGGTGTTAATGTTGACCGGAGCCCTGTCCTCATGCGTCGTATCGTCAGGCAGGAACGTATTTTTGTCTATATAGCCGTATAAAGTAACGAAATCTTTTATCGCGTTATATTTGGCGCCGCTTATCCCTGCCTTGATCTTTATCTCCTCTTTTGTCGCGTAAGGGGCATTCGCCGCGATGGCCTGGCATTCTATCGAAGTCAGCGGGCTGCCGAGGGCGGAGTTAAGGTCCTGCATGATCCGGCCCAGCTTGCTGTTGCCTGTATTGTTGACATTGATCTGCCTCGCGCAATCCACCACGGTGACCGCATATCCGCCGCGGCCGCCCAGCAGGCCCGGATCGGAATAACCGGAATACCACGCCTCCGAAGACGTATCGAACGCGCTGTTGGCCGCTCCGTCTGCGCCGTTCTTGAGTTCGGCTATGGCCCTCGCGATGCCGGCTTCCGCAAGGTAGCCCGCCTTTACGCTCCTTGCGTAGTTTACGGCCTCCTTGTTGGCCAACAGCATATTTACCGCGAAGGTCGTGCCTATGAGGGCCATCAGGGATAATATGCCCACTACGAGTATCAGTGCCACGCCTTTTTTCCTGCGCATCGTTCCCCTCGTCCTTAAATAATTATGGGAGGTTCGAAAGTTGGGGGACTCCGTACTATCAAACCTCCCATAAACGATCTAAGTTGTCTATCCTAAGAAGCGGACTACTTTTTCCTTCTGGAGGCCGCGAACATCCCCGCCAGTCCTGAACCGAACAGCAACAAGCTCGCCGGTTCCGGCACAGCCCGGATGTCGTCGATGCCTATGTCTATGGAGCCGCCGGGGCCGGTGCCGCCGCACGCCGTTACAAAGTTGATCTGTTTGAGATCTCCGGTCCATGTGTCACTGCCCACTCCCGGGTTCTGGTCGACGAGGTCCGCGAAAGGAATCGATACGGCCTTCCAACCGGTCCAATCGATGGGTATATAGGTCGAAGAACCGTAATAACCCCCCGCGAAGACATCGCCGTCATTCTCATACAGCTCATACTTGATCGTGCCGTAGCTGCCGTCGCCCTTTACGTTGGCCTGCAGGCCTGTCGTGCCCGACCAGTCCTGCGGCTTATAATTGCCCCATCCGCCCAAATACCAGTTGCTGTTAAGGTCCGTACCGTTGAGCCTCAGGTAGTTACCGCCGGGACCGCCCGCAACAGTCGCTTCCGCCTGTTCGCCGGTATCATGGAAACTGTACGAACCGGCCGGAATAGCCGGAGGAGTCGCGCTTTCAAAATCCTCCCAGGCTGCAGCCGAAACGCTCGAAGCGGCAAAAAAGGACATAGCCAAAACAACTAAAGCTGAGAATAGCTTCATTATGTTTTTCACCTCCTTCCCGTCACAGTCTCCCCATATATACTGGACGTATACCAGTATATTATATACAGGGCATAAGTCAAGAGGAAAAAATTGTTATTTTAGGGGTGTATTACGGCTGGGTCTTTACCACTTATTGTCGAGAGGCTTGTTTATCCATTCCCTGAAGGTCGACCGTCCCTCAATCGCGCTTTCGATCTTTCCCATCCTCTCGCCGATATAGGGATGGCTCTTGAAATAGGAATAAGGCCGGATATCGTTCTTCTTCTCGTTCTTCATCGTCTGCATGAAGGTCAGGACCCCGTGCGGGTCATACCCCGCCTCCCTCGTATAGAGCACGGCGCGTTTGTCCGCCTCGAACTCATCTTCGCGGGAATACGACGCCATGAGGGAAGTTATAGCCAGGTCTGTCGCGCTTGCTGCCTGGCCTCCCCCCGTTACCGCGACGAGTACCATGGCGGCGGTAGCGAGAGAGCTCTGCTGCAGTTTCTTCATGTGATGGCGCGCGGCGATATGCCCGATCTCGTGGGCTATGACCCCCGCGAGCTCGTCGTCGTTCTTGCAGGCATCGATAAGCCCCTTGAAGACATAGACCCATCCTCCCGGGAGCGACACCGCGTTTATATCGTCCACGGCCAGGACCTTGAAATGATATATCAGTTCCTTGCGGTCGCAGTATTTCGAGAGCCTGTTCCCTATAAGCTCCACCCTCTCCTGCACATGCTTGTCGGGGTCGAGCTTATATACGGACTCGACCTTCTTCGCGATCGAATCGCCCATCTCCATCTCTTGCTCCGGGGATACGTAAAGGGCCTCATCCTTCCCGGTGACCATATTGTATTCGGCCGGGCAGTCCGCCGCAACGGACAAAAGACATACAAGCGCCGCAAAACAAGCCATTCTAGCCATGCGGATAAATTATCATATTGAAAAATAGATGTAAAGCACTTATAATATCACCTGTGAAGAAGATGATCAGCCTTATGCTCATGGCCCTGGCGGCGTCCTGCCTGCAGGGCTGCTCCCGGGAAAAACCCGAAAAAGAGGTCATTGCAACCATAGGCAGCTATTCCCTCTACAGGAGCGACTTCATGTCCGAGCTCTCGTTATACTCACCCGAATACCGCGAGAACATAACCAAGGAACAGATCCTCGACGGGATAATACAAAAGAAGATACTTCTGCTCGAGGCGCAGCGGCGCGGCCTCGACAGGGACCCGCAGTTCATGAAGATGGTCGAACGCTTCTGGGAACAGAGCCTGCTGCGTTCCCTGCTTGACGTTAGATCCGAGGAGATCCTCTCCCTGATACCCGAGACCGATAAGGACCGCAACCTCAAGGCGAGCGAGGAGATCAAGTCCTGGATAGAAAGGCTCAAGGCAAAGACCCCGGTCGATATCAACGTAAAGGCGTTGGATAAAATAACCATAAAATGAAAAATTCCGGCGGACAGAACCGAAGGCGCAACTACTTCATAAAGAAGGGCTTCCAGGCAGGCTTCATCATCAAGTTCTGCCTGCTCTTGATATTGTCCTGCCTTATCATGTCCTTCGTGTCTTACCTTTTTACCGGCAATACCACCACGACCAGCTTTGAGAACCTGCGCTTTACCGTCAAGAGCACGTCAGATTTCATGCTGCCGGTGCTATTATCGAGCGGAATCACCGCCGTGGTCCTCGTAAGCATAGCGACCATAGCGGTCGTCCTCTTTATATCGCACAGGATAGCCGGGCCCCTCTACAGGCTCGAGAAGTCGCTTGAAGATATCGCCGGAGGGGACCTTACCACGGATGTGCACCTCAGGCAGGCGGATGAGATAAAGGCGCTGGCCGCGGCCCTCAACAACACCGTAAAGAGCATAAAGGGTCCCTTATCGGCGTCAAAGGCAAAGGCGGTTGAGTTGGAGGCTGAGTTGTCGGCGATCAGGAATGCCCTCAGGAAAAAGGGGATGTCTGAGGAGGATATCGAGAAGATCGTAAAGCCGGCCGAAAAGAAGGTCCAGCAGGTCAGGCACGACCTGTCCTTTTTCAAGCTGTCTTTAATTATCGCTCTTGGCGCCGTGCTCGCCTTTACCCCCGTGCATGCGAGCATCACGGCCGAAGGGGCTTTCAGCGACGGCAGCGACTGGACGACGGTAAAAAGCACGTTCTGCACGATCTTTTTCAAGGATAAGGTGGACGTGCGCAGGGTCAACGACAGGATAGACACGTACAGGATAGATTTCGGGCTTTCCGAAAAACCGGAACGCGCTTCGAAGGACGCCGAGGGCGATATAGCCTATAAGTTCGACCTGATATTCTTCAAGGTCCAGGAGATACTCGATATGAGGCCCAAGGGCCTTCACCTGAATGTGAGAATATACAAGGGGCAGTCGGACCTCGACAGGGTCTATGTGGAGATATTCAACCAGGATAATAAGTTCATAGCTTTTTATATATTTAAGCTGAACTCGCTCTTTGCGAGCGAGGAGAAGATCTCAGCCAACGTGATGGCCCACGAGATAGCCCACTGCATCGTAGACCATTATTTTTCGGTCATACCCCCCACCAAGGTCGCCGAGATGATAGCCCAGTACGCCGACGTGCATTTGAGGGATTAATCCGCAGATTATCCCCGCGGGATTAAGGCATATAAAAAGCGGGCCTATGCACCTAAGCATAAGCCCGCTTGATAAAACTTCTTTCCTAGTTTACCTTCTTGCCCCTTAACGGTGCTGCAGGGACATCGTCAAAACCCTTCGACCATAATTCCTTGAGGGAATAGTAGGCCTTTGTGGGTATCCTCTTATTCACGCCGTTCTCTTTATCGGAACTCATGCCCACGATACCGTACCACTCCTCGTTCATGTTCATATGCCCTTCCACCTCTATATCGAAGTAGTAGGCGCCGTTTGTCCAACCGGCGGTCTCATCCTGCACGAACCAACTGGCGGGATTGGCCGCGTCATGTTTCCACCATTCGTCGCTCCACTCGAAGATGCATCCTCCGAGCGCGGAACCTTTTCCGCTCTTGCCGCATGTATTGCGAAGGATCTCCTTCCACTGCGACATCAGGAACTTGGACTGCATATCCGCGTCCTCTTTCCTGGTAAGCGCATTATACCTGTCGCATCCGAACTCGGTAAGGATTATAGGCTTACCAAGTTTCTTATCAGCCTGCTCCCATGTATTACCGAAACTGATACCCCTGTAGGAGATCAACCCGAGTATATCGACATCCGGGGTGAGCGGACGGGCTATCTCGAGATAAAATACTTCCCCATTGCCCATCGCAACGGGATGGTTGGGATCTATCCTCTTGATCTCCTTCGCAATATCGTTCACAAAAGAATAATAGATCTTGGCCTTCGCATTGGCCCTTTCTTTGGGGTCCTCAATCTTATCAAGCTCCTCGGATCCCCATGGGGACATCTGGTCGTCGAAGCTGTAATCATTCTCGTTGCCGAGAAGCCACAGCAGGATGCCGGGCTCGTCCTTATATTCCTTGACTATCTTAAGGACCTCTTCCTTCATCTGCTGGCGGTATCCCTCGTCCGCATAGTCCGGCGGCGGGACATCGTAAATGCCAAGGTTATTCCCCATTATCGTACGTACGCCGAATTTCTGGAACAAGTCCGACACAACCTGCTTCACTTCCTGGGGATTCTCCCCGGGCTGGTAAAAACGCACGGTATTGATGCCAGCGGACTTCATCAGTTGGCCGTCCACAAGCCAGGGCTTCATGGGGTCACCCCACCAGTTGTAGTTATAATCCTGCCCCGGTGGTATTGGTTGATAGCACGCGCCTTTAACGATATACGGCTGGCCCGCCACTAAAAGCTGGAAGTGCCCGTTTGGAAGCTTCTCCACATGGGTCCTCCCGCTTTTCGGCGCCTTGCCGCACAGGAACCATCCTCCCGCCGTAAAGAACAACAGCAGGATGATTGCCAGGATCCACAGATATTTTTTATTCCCTTTCTTTTTGGTCAATTTTATCTCCTCTTCTATTCGTAATATACGTCGTCAAAAAAGATGGTAAAACCATCCGGATTGTCCGTAGCAGATGCGGAAAAACAGAACCCGCCCGATATGTAGGAAAGGTCCTTACCGGTAAGGTCTATAGTATACTCTTTCCAATCCGTGGTAAGAGTTATCGGCCCTACAGAGGCTGAATCGGTATCCGCATATTCACCGGTTATGCCGCCATTCTTGACCTCAGCGAGAACTTCCCCGCCCTTTCCGCCCCTAGCCCAGAATACAAGCTTGGTCGCGCCGGTCAGGTCGAACCCGCCCGGTTTGCTGCCCCAGTTATTCGCCGGGTTCTGCCAGTAGATACCGCACCAGCCGGCGCCCTGTTTCTGTTCGGCCGTGTAGGCTATCTTTATGCAGGTCGTACCGGCATGCGGGTTCTCTTTCCAGCCCGTATCGAGCTTAAGATCACCGTAATCGCCCATCCAGCCCGAAGGGATATAATGGTTGTCCCTTGCGCTTCTTTCAGTGTAGACGTTGAACTTCTTGAACTCGGCGTACGAAACACCGGCCACGCCGGTGAGCATTGAAACAATTATCGCCAACAATACCGTCCTTTTCATCTAGCAGTCCTCCTTTAATTATTCGTAATATATGTCGTCAATAAATATCGTAAAACCATCGGGATTGGACGACGAATTAGCCACCCAGCAGAAGCCGCCGCTTATATTCGAAAGATCCTTGCCTGTAAGGTCTATCGTATACTCTTTCCAATCCGTCGACAGCTCGATCTCTTCGATTCCGGCGCTGTCACTATCTCCGTACTCGCCGGTAATGCCGCCGCATTTAAACTCGCCTATTTTTTCCCCGCCTTTAGCGCCTTTAGCCCAAAACACGAGCTTCTTCGCACCCTTAAGGTCAAATCCCCCTGGCATGGTTCCCCAGTTATTTGCCGGGTTCTGCCAGTACACGCCGGCCCATCCCGCGCCCTGCTTCTGTTCGGCCGTGTAGGTCACCTTTATGCAGGTCGTACCGGCATGCGGCGCTTCCTTATATCCGGTATCCATCTTGATATCGCCATAATCACCCATGTAGCCCGAGGGGATATAATGATTATCCTTCGCGGTCTTTTCAGTATATACATTAAATTTTGCAAACTCGCAATAAACCGGCGAGGAGGCAGCTGCAAACAACAAAGATATTAATATCAATGCCGCGAACTTTTTCATTCCTGGATTCTCCTTAAATAGCCGGCGCCCCTTTTTTCAAGAAGCGCCGGCATTATAGCTTCTCCTGATCCTAATTATACTACATCGGCACTGCCCAGTCTATTCGTAATATACGTCGTCAAAAAAGATGGTAAAACCATCCGGATTGTCCGTAGCAGATGCGGAAAAACAGAACCCGCCCGATATGTAGGAAAGGTCCTTACCGGTAAGGTCTATAGTATACTCTTTCCAATCCGTGGTAAGAGTTATCGGCCCTACAGAGGCTGAATCGGTATCCGCATATTCACCGGTTATGCCGCCATTCTTGACCTCAGCGAGAACTTCCCCGCCCTTTCCGCCCCTAGCCCAGAATACAAGCTTGGTCGCGCCGGTCAGGTCGAACCCGCCCGGTTTGCTGCCCCAGTTATTCGCCGGGTTCTGCCAGTAGATACCGCACCAGCCGGCGCCCTGTTTCTGTTCGGCCGTGTAGGCTATCTTTATGCAGGTCGTACCGGCATGCGGGTTCTCTTTCCAGCCCGTATCGAGCTTAAGATCACCGTAATCGCCCATCCAGCCCGAAGGGATATAATGGTTGTCCCTTGCGCTTCTTTCAGTGTAGACGTTGAACTTCTTGAACTCGGCGTACGAAACACCGGCCACGC
>JBAZFE010000017.1:0-15723 GCA_041653555.1 Candidatus Omnitrophota bacterium | reverse complement strand
GAGCATGGACGATTACATGGATTTCCTGAAACCGCAGCTGGACGAAGCCTATGAGCTCAAGAAGCAGGGCGTCATCCTTGACGAAGAGACGATACATGAGGTCATGTTCAATAATGAACTGAGCCAGAAAGGCATTTTTGAGGACCCCCGCCTCTCAGCCGGGGAGAACGCCGCCGTCATATCCAGGATAGAAAAACGCATAGAGAAACAATCGGATGCAGGCAAAGAGATGACAGGATATATCTGGCTCTCCTCCCTGGTGCTTGAGGCGAAGAAGAACGGGATAGATATTGACCCGTCGGAGTTCGCGTCTAAATTCATCGAGATATACAAGGCCGGCGCCGGATCGGGCTACCGCGAGAAGCCGTGGTGGGAAAAGAGCGGCTACCTGACCCTCATATATTATAAGGCCGGCTTCAAGGGCATCGCCGAACTCTTCGACTATTTCGACGCCGAGTTCAGGATGTCGGATTCCTGGCATAAACAGAAACTTGAGCTTCCCGAGGGTTTCGTGACGGGCGTAGTCGAAACTACCTACAGGGATATGGGATACGCCGAGGACCAGGTGCAGCTGCTCGCCGCGCAGACCCCCGCAAAACTAAAACTCGACATAGCTTATGAGTTCCTCGCAAAGCTCATGCTGGAGGCGGAAGTAAACGGCATAAAGGCGCCGCCAAAGGACCTCGCCGGGGAATTCATGTCGTTCTACCGGACGGGCGCCTCCTCGGAATACAAACGGATACCCTGGTGGAACATCAGCGGCTACCTCATGCTCGAATACCGGAAGAACGCCGATAACCAGGGATGGAACGGAATGGACGGATATTTCAAATATTACGCCCCGGTTTTCGCCACGATAAACGGGTGGTTCCTTGCGGACCTCCCTCTCCCCGCCGGCTTCGAGGATGAGAACGCCTTCAGGCTTGAAATACTCAAGCGCAAGCTGGACTACGACCCGAGGGCCGAAAAGGACGGCGGGCGCGTGCTGAGGGTCATCGAGGATACCGTAGAGAATGAGACTCCCGTCATAAAGAAGTTCAACGCATATATGACGCTGGCCCGGCTGAAGGAAGATTACAGGCTGGATTTCGGGCGCGAATTGAACGCCGAAGACACCCAGAGGCTCGCTTACGCGCTCAAGGATCTCTGGAACGGGCTCCCGATCAAGTACGGCAACCTGCCGCTGTTCGTGCCCGGCATAATCGAGAAGCTCGCCATCAATTCCCTCGCCTTTAAGGATTACACCGATATCGAAAAGGCCGCCCACCTTGCAGCGATAAACGCCCTATGGGAGGCAAGGATCCCCGAAGGGATCGAGGCCGGCATCAGGGACGAGGTCGAGGACAAGACCGGCATACGGATCTCGGATGACAGGGTCCTGCATTACACGGCATTGCAGACCGGCATAAGCATACTTGATAACCTCGGCGTCCCCGTCTCGGAACCCGGCCTCGTCAGGACGCTGCAACTCAGGAGTTCGATAAGGTCCGCCGCGCAGAAGTACCCGGACCTCGAGCTCCTCAAGGAAGGGAACGCCGAATGGATGGCGGTCTTCGCGCTTAAAAAGAAACTGACGTTCTCAGAGCTCCGTGATAAATACCTTAAGCCGATACAGGATGTCTATAAGTACGCCGCGGCGGCCTATTTCCCCAAAGAGATAGAGATCATGACGGGCAAGATAAAAGCCATAAACAACGACGACATCGGCGCAATAACGGACATATACGGGCTCAAGGACAGCGGCTTCGCCGCAGACCCCAAGACGTCCGATAACGATATAATCGTGAATGTGGTCTGGTACCACCTGCAAAGGGCCTATGATATCGGCATGCCGGCGAGGGATATCGGGGACTTCTTCAGGATACTGAAGGAAGTAAAGGACAACGACCTGGGAGGCCTCATGGCGGCCGGGTCGATAGATGAGATGCAGAAATGGCAGGAAAAGATGGATTCCGTATCTTTCCGGCTGCTTAGCATCTACGGCGACCCGCGCGTCCTCAGGAAATTCAGGTCGCGGGACGATCTCGTCCATAAATTCCTGTTCAACAGCCGCGTAATGAAATACGACGATGTCATATCTTCGAAGCTGGCCGAAATCAGGAAACAGGACGCCAAGGTCGCGGACTCGCTCGAATTCCTCTGGCCGCTGCTGATGACTTTTGAGGACATCTCCCCTGCCGTAATGAAGAGCATAGTATCCCGCATGGATTATGTCTCGGCCTCGTACAGGGACATAATCGGGTTCGAACCCGCGAAAGATTCCGCGGTGGAGTTCAACGAGGCGGTCAATGTCCACCTTACGGGCGAATACGGGAAATTCCTGATACGGCAGAAGACGAACTACCAGAGGGCGCAATCCTCATGGTGGACGAATTACATAATAAAGATCGCCTATAAGAGGCTCTTCAACGAGAATTTGGATGAGAACGAAAGGATGAACCGCAAACTGCTTAAGAACATGCAGGTGTGGTTTGACCGCGAAAAGCTGAAGGATCCCCGAAAGCACGTCCTCAAGGATATAGTGGCGAACCTCGCGGGCAACGGGTCCATCAAGAGGATAGGGCTTTTCAGGCCCGTCTATTCCGGAAATGACGAATACGACGCCAGGATATTGACGATGAAGAGTTATATCGGGCGGCTGGATTCCGAGATAGCCGCGCTAAAATCCGATAGGCGCTACTACCGGGACCTCGAGAAGATATCCGCAAAGACGAAGGAAGACCTCGCGGAGCTTGAACGGGCGCCCGAGGTGCTTGCGGTAAAAGCCGTCGAGGCGGAAACCCTTCTGCAGCTTTTCAGGCAGACGCATAACAGGGATTCCCTGCTCCTGACGGCCATGATATTCGCCGGAATCATCGTCTCCTCTATACTCTCACGCCTGCTCTTCATGGCCAAGCGGGCGATGCTGGGGCTCTCGAGAAGCACGCGCCCTTCAGAACCCCAGATCCCTGTCTAAACTCCTGTAATTGATCGCTTCCGATATGTGCTCCGCGGAAATAGTCCCCGATCCGGCAAGATCGGCTATAGTCCTCGCGATCTTCAGCACCTTATCATATCCCCTCGCGCTTAAGCCCAGCTCGAGTATAGCCAGCTTAAGCAGTTCGGACGCCTCCTTATCTATACAACAGAATCTCTCGGTATCTTTTGATCCGAGATGGGCATTGCAGTATATCGAAAGGCCTTCGTAGCGCTGTTTCTGCGCGGTCCTCGCGGCATCCACCCTTTCCCTTATCGCCGCCGAACTCTCCCCCCTGCTTTTTCCCGACAACTCCTTATACTTAAGGGAGGGCACCTCGAGATGGATATCTATCCTGTCGAGGAGCGGCCCGGATACCTTCGATAAGTACCGCTGGATGACCGGCGGTGTGCAGTGGCATTCCTTTTTCGGGTCGGTGAAATATCCGCATGGGCACGGGTTCATAGCCGCGACAAGCATGAATTTTGCCGGATATTTGAGGCTCGACGCGGCCCTCGATATGACGACCTCCCCGCCCTCAAGGGGCTGGCGCAGCGCCTCGAGCGCGTCCCTCCTGAATTCCGGAAGCTCGTCCAGGAACAGGACGCCGTTATGGGCAAGGCTTATCTCCCCCGGCTTAAGCCTGCTGCCGCCTCCGACGAGCCCGGCATAAGAAACGGTATGGTGCGGCATCCTGAAAGGCCTGCGCGATACAAGGTGATTGCCGCCGCTCAGCAGCCCCGATACGCTGTGTATCTTTGTCGTCTCGAGCATCTCCCCGGCGGAAAGCGCCGGCAGTATCGTTATCAGCCTCTGCGCGAGCATCGTCTTGCCCGAACCCGGCGGGCCTATCATGAGTACGTTGTGTCCCCCGGCTGCCGCGACCTCAAGCCCGCGTTTTACGTGCCATTGCCCTTTGACATCGCTGAAATCAATATCGGTGCCAAGCGGCGCCTCATCGGCGCAGGGGCCTTCGGCGCTTACCGTATCTATCCTGGCATTTCCCCTCAGGAACTCGACCGTCTCCCTGAGGCAGGCCGCAGCATATACCCGGAGTCCGCTGACAAGGCCCGCCTCTCTTGAATTCCCGCGCGGTATCACGAGCCCCCTGATGCCGCTGTCAGCCAGGCCCATCGCGATCGGCAGTACCCCGCTTATAGGCCTGAGCTTGCCGTCAAGGGAAAGCTCCCCGCAAAATACCATCCCCTCCGCGAGCTCCTGCCCGAGCTCGCCGTTCGCCGCCAATATACCAAGCGCTATCGCGAGGTCATAGCTCGCGCCCTCTTTCCTGATATCGGCCGGCGCCAGGTTGATGGTTATCCTCTTCGGCGGGAATTTGAAGCCGGAATTCTTTAACGCCGATATTACCCTGTCCCTGCTCTCCTTTACGGCGGTGTCGGCAAGGCCTACTATCGTGAACGATGGCAGCCCTCCCGCGATGTCGACTTCCACGTCCACTTTCCTCGACTCGATCCCCAATACGCTCCTGCTCTCGATTTTTGCAAGCATCTTCAGCTCCAGAATGCGTCCTTTATCAGTTCTATGCTCTTTACGTTATCCTCGCCGGCGAATACAACAGAAACGCAATCGAACCTCGAATCCCGGTCGAGCAGTCCGTGCCTCGCCTGATAGACCAGCGCGACCCGGCGTATATGCCTCCTCTTCTCGCTGTTTATCGTCTCGTATGGCATACCGTGCTCTTCGTCCGACCGGGAACGGACCTCGACGAAAACCAATACATCCTTATCGAGCGCGATGATATCTATCTCGCCGGACCTGCACCTGAACTTCCTCGCAAGGATGATGTATCCGTGCGCGGAAAGATATCTCGCGGCAAGGTCCTCGCCGAGGTCCCCTAGTTCCTTATTCCGCACGGCCTTCCGGCTCGCCGAACGCTTCCAGTATCATCTTATCCAGCTCTTTTTTGACTTCTTCGTTCATCGGATAAGCGGTCGGGTACCATTTTCCGTCGTTACCCGGCTGTTGCGGCCCCGAAACGAATATGCCTTTCTTACCCTCTACGACGCGGAAACCTTTTACCATGAACTCTTCCCCGATCGATACGTCCGCTATCGCCTTTAGCGGGCCATCGCCGTCGAACCTGTACAACCTCTTCACGCTGAAACTGAGCATATGAATGCCCCTCCTTTCTTGGGCCGCACCATGCGGCTTAAGGAATAGACGTAAAGCGGTTTAATTTTCTTTCAATTATTTTTTGGGGCGGGAAAGGCTTTCGGCTTTTTCGAGGTCTTTAACGGCCTTTTCAGGCTGGTTAGACTCCCGGTAAGCCGTCGCCCTGTTAAGGTAGGCATTGATATGCGCGGGATCGAGCTCGATCGCTTTGGTATAATCCGATATCGCCTTCTCGAATTCGCCTTCCTGCGCATACGCGTTGGCGCGGTTATTATAATAGGAAGGGTTATCGGGGCTCATGCCTATCGCCTTGCCGTAGCAATCTATGGCATCGCGGAGCCTCGAGGAGTTCCTGTATTGTATCCCCAGGTTATAATAAAGCCTGTGGCTGCCGGGTGAATAACGGATCGTCGTCTCGTAGAACCTTATGGGATCCTCCCAGTACCGGTTCTGGGCTACGGTAATTGCCGAAAAGGCCAGGACGACGCACGTGACCGCTGCTACTGACAAGCGCCGGAACCTACCGGTTATCATGGCGCTGAACAATTTCGCCGCTATAAGGACAAACCCGAATAACGGCAGGTATAACCAGTGCTCGGCCATATATGCGTTCATAGGCAGGATGTTTGAATAAGGCAGCAGCGCCGCGAAGAACCATAACACCGAGAAACAGAAGATGCCGTCCCTGCCGCCGGAAGCACCCCTGCGGGCCAGGGCGAACGCCGTCAACGATACCGATACTGCTATCCCGAAGATGACCGCCGGATCGGACCAGGCAAAAAGCCTGTTCCCGTATTCCATATGGAGCCCTACCGGGGCGAATAGGAGCCTCATATAGCTGGTTATTGAAGCGAAAAATCCCGGGAGCCTCTCGGCTATAGAGGTCGGGCAGCTCATATAGATATTACGCCCGTTGGGAATAATTACCGTGTACAGCAGGACCCCGATGAACAAAGGCGACAAGTATCTCCAATCCGCTTTTTTCCCGAAGGATACGTGGTAGGCGAGCAGCAGCAGCGGGAATATGAGGCTGCTTTCGCGGGATAATACGGCCGATACCCAGCATAACAGCATCAGGTAATAATAGCCCTTCTTCCCTGCCTCCTCCGATCTCACATAGAAGACCATCCCGAGGAATATAAAGAGCGCCGACAGCGGGTCGGCGCGCCCTGAGATATATGAGACCGCCTCCGTATTGAGGGGATTTACGGCGAACAACAGGCCCGCAAGGAAAGCCGTCAGCAGGTTTTTTGAGATAAGGTACGCGAACCAATATATGCTCAGCGCGACGAGAATGTGGATCATGATGCCCGTTACATGATAACCGCGCGCGTCAAGGCCCCATAATGAATGGTCGGCCATATAACTTAGGAACTGTACGGGCCTATACATATATATGGCCATGCCCTGCGCGCCGGCCTGCCTGCCCTTGAGGATATCCGGGACATTTGACCAGCTTTTTATGGCGGGATTGCCGCTGACGAGGAGCTCGTCATCCCACAGGAACTTCCCGCCGACGGAATTGGCGTACACCGCAGATCCGGCGGCAATAATTAGCAAAACCGACAGGAAGACTTTCAATCTTTTACCTTTAGGACTATCAGCGTGCAATCATCATGCCGGGGCTCATTCCCGACGAACTTCGCGAGTTCGCCCTTGATCGCGTTTATCATGGGCAGCGGTGAAGCGTAGTGGTTCTTTAATACGACTTCCTTGAGGCGTTCCTCCCCGAATTCCTCTTTAAGGTTATTCCTGGCTTCGGTGATGCCGTCCGTATAAAGTATTATCGAATCGCCTGGCGCGAGCTTTACGCTGTCATCGGCATATGTCTCCGTCTCGATGAGCCCGAGAGGCATGCCCTCCGTCTTGAGCAGGTCTATGCCTCCCGACGCCTTTAGCTTTATCGCGGGAAGATGCCCCGCGTTCGAGAAGACAAGCTCCCTGCCGGGGCCGTCGAATATCATATAGAACATCGTTATGAACAGCCCTGCCTTATAGTTGAGGGTTATCTGCTTGTTGAGCTCATCCAGCACCTCCGAAGGCTTTGTGCTGTCTCCGGAATAATGCCTGAAATCCGCTATGGCCCTGGCCATGAAGAGCGCGGCGGGCACCCCCTTCCCTGATACGTCGCCTATCATTATCCCGAGTTTCTTTTGCGCGACGAGCTTGATGTTAACGAAATCCGCGAAATCATAAAGGTCGCCCCCGACCGCCTTTGCCGTATCTATTGAAGTCGCGACCTCAATATCCTCGAACTGCGGCACCGACTGCGGCAGGAAGTCCATCTGTATCTTCTTGGCGATCGACAGCTCCTTATCCAGCAAAAGGCGGTTCCTGCGCTCGACCAGGTATTTATATACGGTGGTCCCGAGGTAGACGGCTATCGCCAGCGCGACCGGGTAGAAGAGGTCTATCCAGAGGCCGAAAAATATGAACAGCAGGAATCCCGCCAAGATAAAAGCCGCGACGGCCGAGACGAAGAATATGAGCCCTGAAAGCGGCCTGGCCCTTTGCGGAAAGAAAGCTATAGGAATGCAAAGCACCAGGAGCAGGATGAGGTTCGCGGCCCTTCCGGCCCTGGCCAGGTATTTATCCTGTATGATGGAATTGAGGATGCTCGCGTGCGCGCCGACCATGGGATACGCCGTCTCAAGGGGGTTTGCCCTTATATCCACCCCGCCGGCCTCTGTCAGGCCGACAAAACATATCTTCCCGTTCAATTCAGCCAGGTTTATCCTCGGCTTTTCGCCCGTTACGGTCTTCTCGAATGAGACGAGGATATCGACGAAGGAATAATGCTTGAATGTCTCCGTCCACCTGCCGGGATAGTTGATAAGGAGCATGCCGTCCCCGTCTACGGGCAGCTTCCTGCGCCTCAGGTCACAGTTGTCCTTCGCGACCATATACGCAAGCTGGAGATACTCCCGCCCGCCGCATTCGATCTTTAGCGGCACTTTCCTCACCTTACCGTCTACGTCCAGGACCACATTTATGAAGCCGACCCCTGAGGCCGTCTTAGCGAACGACGGAAGCACCGGAACCTCTACCCTGTTCGCATACGGCAGGCCGTTCTTCTTATCGCCCTTATATTCCAGGACAAGCGGATAATATACCTTGCAGGAGGATCTTTGCGCCTCCTCCAGCATATACTTGTCCGAAGGGCTTTCTTCGGCAAACTGAATATCGAATACGACGGCCTTCGCCCCGAGCTGCCCGAGGAAATTGATCATATCGGCATGGAAAGCCCTGTCGAAGGGCCAGCGTCCGATCTCCTTGACGGAATCCTCGGCTATCTCGATTATCGCAATATCGGGGCTTACCTTTACGGGAGGCCTCAACCTGAAACGCAGGTCGAGTGTCTGCAGCTCGTATGTCTCGAACGCCTTTGAGGCGGAAAGGAAAAGGGGGATTGCGGCAATAACAAAATAAGCCGCGTATTTCAGCGGCCTCATCTTATCCTTTGGCATGGTTCCTAAAACCTGTAATACAATCCGAGGGAAGTTATCGAGCCTGAATATTTCTGCGACGGGTTATTGGACCTGTTCTGCCTGTAGGAATAGTTCAGGCCGATGGTCGCGCTCTTGGTTATATCGTAATAGAGCGACGCCGTCGTGACCCAGCCCCTGTCATGCTCCTTGGCGGTCGCGTCGCCGGGAATGGTCCTGCCCGAATAATGCCTGAACTGTTCGTAAAATGAGGCGTAGGCGCTCAGCTTCTTCGTCAGCAGGTATATCGCCGATGAACCGAGCTTTATGGACTCGTAATCGTAATAATCCAGGTAACTGTCGTTGGAGCCGTTGAGGTAATATTCCCCGAACACCTTCACCATCGAATTCTTCATGTATTTGCCGACACTGTAGTCGACCGTGTTCCTGTTGTCGACCCTGTCGCTGTCCGAAAACCCTCCCCATCCGTTGAAGGCCTTCCTGTCCGAATAGTTCTTGTAGAAGTACTCGTATTGGAACGAGTGGAAGAAGTTATTCGGCAGCTTTTGTTTTAACAACAGCCCCGCCTTATCCCCGAGGTATTCGCCGTTGTCGTTATTCTGGTATTCCATGAGTTCTATATCGTTATAGACATCCGCGGTAATGCCAAACGGCAGCCTGCCCTCGAAACCCATCTTGAGGTTCGTATCGATAAGGTTGGCCTGCGTGGCTTCCCAGTATGTTATGTCATGCGTGGACGCGTCGAAATAGAAATCCCACCTGCCGTTCATCGGGTAGGAGATGCTGCCGTCTATTATGAATTCGGAGAAGGTGTCGCCCTTCCTGCGCGAATCGAGGAATACGTTATTGTCATAGCCCTGCGTGGCGGATACGAGGAGTTTCGTCTTGTATCTCTTATGCTCCTTAAGCGTCTCCACCTTCTTGTACGTCTTCTCTTCGGTCTGGCCGAGGAACTTCTCGGTGGTCTCTTCCTCCTTTATATCCGCGGCGAAGGAAAAAGAACCGGCATAAGCAAACATAGCCACTGCTAGATATTTTACGACCGCCTTGTTCATTCGATTTTGTCCTTTATTATTCCGCAACGGGCCTGTTTAGGGACATACAAGTCCCGGGCTGTTGCACGGCTCAGAGGGCTTCTGGTCGAGCCTGTTATCGTTCTCGACCCTGTCCTCGACCTTCCTGATATCTTCCGTCTCTAACACCTGGTCCTTGAAATCTTCCTGTTCGTCGAGCCTGCCTTGGATATCCTGTATGCCGTTGAACTGGCTTGGGCTGCCATCTTGCCCTCCGGTATTGCCGGGTTCAAGGCGCCCGCTCAGGTCGTCGCGCCATGAGCTCCAGTCGTTCCTGTCCTTATCCGTCAATTCTATCAATTCGCCGGGCGACTGGAACCTGTCCACGAGGACCTCCCACCCTTCCCTGACGAATATCTCCTTTATGAGCTTTCCCTGCTGGTCATAGGACTGCACGAATATCTCGTCCTCGAACGCCTTGACGTTATCCCTCTTGTCAGAGGCGATCACGTCCCAGCCGCTTCCGCGCGCCCCGGCGACCACTGTGGGCGTCTTTATATCGAACGAGGATTCCTTCTTAAGGCTTTTGACCAGGGAGCGTATCCTCCCCACAGGCAGCTCTATCCTGTTGAGCGATTTTCCGCGCAGGATCGCGGTAGATTCCTCCTCGAGGCGTACCATGTTCTTGTTATTCTTGTCGAATGATATCTCAACGGCCGATGCCTTCGCGGTCTTAATAGTGTCTCCGTCGGCAAGCACAAGGCCGGCCTTAGCCGTATCCCACGCAGTCGCGCCGGATTTCTGGACCTTCACATCTCCCTGAACGAAGGTAACCTTGGCAGTCCTCTCGGTCTCTTTTGCCGCAAAGACCTGCGGCGTAAGCGTTGCGGACATTAACGATACCCCGATGATTGCCGCAACAGCGGCCATAAAGAAAATTTTTTTCATTTTCCGCTCCTATTTCCTCTTGTCTTTTACGACGTCGTCTTTCTTGGCATCTTTGCCCTTCATAAGAAGCTTCCACGGATTACGCTTGACGTCGTCGCTGAACTCCTTGAGGTTCTCGGACGAATCCTTCAGGTTCATTATCGTGGCCCTGATGTCATCCTTGTTGTCGACCAGCAGGTCATCCGCATGGCCCATAAGCTTCTGCAGGTCACGCATTGCGGAATCCAGCCTGCCAATGAGTTCATCCATCTCGAAGAGGTCTATCCCCTCGAGCGTTGACCCTTTAGCGACGAAGGGCGAACCCTTCGATCCGCCGGTTATCTCTATGTATTTTTCACCGATAAGGCCGGTGGTGCTTATCTTTACCTTCGAATCCTCGCGTACTTTTGCGTCGCCCCGTAAATTCAGCGTGACCATGACCTTCGTCTGGTCGTCGGTATATGAGTGCACGACTTTCTCCACCTCGCCGACCTCGACGCCGGCAAGCTTGACGGGGGACTTGTCCTCAAGTCCGCTGACATAATTAAAAACGACGTTCAGTTTGTAATCGGTCGGGCTTTTCTTTCCGCCTGCGCCCATTGCCGTGAATATGTACATGAAGACGAGCGCTGCGACGACGACCACGACCCCGGTCTTTATCTCGTTGTTAAGCTTCAGCATGCCATGACTCCTTTTATTTTGTTAGCTCTTCGAGGTAGCCCTCGTCGGGCGCGAAGAACTGCATCGGCCCTTCGATAGTGCCGTTTATGAACTGTTGGATATATTCGTTCTTCGAGTTCCGTATCTCATCCTTCGTGCCTATCTGCAGCACCTTCCCCTTATACAGCATGACTATCCTGTCGGCGATCCTGAAGACCGAGTTCATGTCGTGGGTCACGACGACAGATGTGATGGAAAGCGCCGAGGAGAGGTCGAGGATAAGCTTATCTACGACGGCGGTCACGACAGGGTCAAGCCCCGCGGAAGGCTCGTCATAGAATATTATCTCGGGATCCAGGGCTATGGCCCTGGCAAGGCCTACGCGTTTCTTCATGCCTCCGGAAAGCTGCGAAGTATTCAAATGGCCGAAACCGCGCAGGCCGACCTGGTTCAGCTTCATCTTGACCATTATCTTGATGATATGGTCGTCGAGTTTCGTGTGCTCCCTCATCGGAAGCGCGATATTCTCTTCTACGGTCAGCGAATCGAAGAGGGCCGCGGACTGGAAGAGCATGCCGAACCTCTTCTTTATGCTGTCCATCTCGTCTTCGTTCGCTTTCGTTATATCCTTGCCGAAAAGGTAGACCTTGCCGGCGTCCGGCTTCAGCTGGCCTATTATATGGCGCAGCAGCGTGGATTTACCGCAGCCGGAACCTCCGACTATTACGAGGGTCTCGCTCTTATATACGTCGAGGCTGATACCTTCGAGTACCTTGCGGCCCCCGAACTGCTTTTCGAGGTTCTCGATCCTTATTACCGCTTCCCTTTTTTCTGCCATAGTTTTATACGCTTGCGAAATAGAATATTCCGGTTAATATCGCGTCCGACAGTATAATAAGTATGAAGCTCACGACCACGCTCATCGTCGTGGAGCGCCCGACGCCCTCGGCGCCGCCCTTCGTATTGAGCCCCATGTAGCAGCCTATCATCGCTATTATCATCCCGAAGACAAAGCTCTTCAGGATACCCGTCATGACATCTTTCAGTACCAGGAAATCGAAATTCGTCTTGATATACAAACCGGGGCTTATGCCGAGGTTATAGACTCCGACGATGTAGCCGCCGAACATGCCGACAAGATCGCCCATTATAGTAAGCGCCGGCAGCATCACGATCAGCGCGAGGAACCTCGGGACTACGAGGAACCTTATCGGGTTAAGGGCCATTGTCTCGAGCGCCTCTATCTGCTCGGTGACTTTCATCGTGCCCAGCTCGGCCGCGATGGCGGAGCCGACCCTTCCCGCGACCACAAGCGCTATGAGGACCGGGCCTATTTCGCGGCACATCGAGACGCTGATAAGGGCCGCAACGAACCTGACCGCTCCCAACTGGTCCAGCTGATAGGCGCCCTGCATAGCTAGGACCATGCCTATGAACAACGCGACAAAGAACACGATAAGCAGCGACTGTACCCCGGCAAACACCATCTGTGAAAAGATATAATGCCTGCCTATGATCTTGCCCCTCAGCGGAGCGTAGAAAAGCCAGTACAGCGTCTTAAAGAACAACGCGAACACGTCCCATATGGCCGCGCCCGCGTTCAGTGTTGACCTGCCTATAGCCTGCAATATATTCATTCCTGCCTCGCGTTGATTTAGAACGACTTTACCGCTTCATCCTCGGTCGGGTGGATATCAAACAATTTTTCCAGCTTCGTTATCTCGAAGAGGCTCTTTACCTTGGCGGAAAGGTTGGTCAGTTTCAGTTTTCCGCCGGAGCTCTTGACCTTCTGGTGGGCCTCAACTAAGGTTGCGAGCCCGGACGAATCGACATACGCGACGCTTGAGAGGTTCACCACGACTTTCTGGGTCTTTGCTTCCAGGACCTTAAGGAAGGCTTTTCTGAAATCCGGCGACGAGTTGAAATTAATCTCTCCGTCGACTACCAGGACTACCGCGTCACCCACCTTTTTCTCTTTAACCACCATCGGATTTTCCTCCACTAATGAATTTTATCATTTTTATCTCGTTTCCGCTATCATTAAATATGACTTCATCCATAAGGTTCCTTATCAGGAAAAGGCCCCTGCCGCCGTGTTTAAGAATATTCTTGCTTGAGCGGGGGTCCGGGATATCGCTATACTGGAATCCTTTGCCGCAATCCTTTACCCTGATCTCGAGCCTGCCGTCCGAAAAAGAAACTTTTATTGATACGGGGACCGCCTTTTCGAGCTTATTGCCATACTTTATCGCGTTTATTACGGCTTCTTCCAGGCAAAGCCTTATATCGAAAAGTATCTCCTTCGTAAGCTCCAGCTCCTCCAGGAAAGCCAACACTTTTTCGGAGGCATCCTTTATATATTCAGGGTCGCTCGGTAACTCGAATTCAAGTTCTTTCATTCTGTCGAAAAAGCTCCTATCTTCCTGTATTTTTCGTATCTCGCTTCGATCAGGTCGTCCGGGGACATCGTCGAAAGCTCCTTAAGATGCTTTTTTGCCGATTCCTTTATCGTTGCGGCCATCTTTGCAGGATCGCGGTGCGCCCCGCCCAACGGCTCGGACACCACCTCTTCTATAAGCCCCAGGTCAAGCAGGTCCTGCGCGGTAAGCTTAAGCGCCTTTGCCGCGTCGGGCGCCCTGGTCCTGTCTTTCCATAGTATCGCGGCGCATCCTTCCGGGGATATTACCGAATAATACGCGTTCTCGAGGACGCAGATCCTGTCGCCGATGCCCACCCCGAGGGCTCCGCCGGAACCGCCCTCTCCGATGATATAGCAGACTATCGGGACCTTCAGCCGGGCCATCTCCATAAGGTTTAACGCGATCGCCTCCGCCTGGCCCCTCTCTTCGGCGCCTATGCCGGGATAAGCTCCGGGGGTATCTATGAATACTATTACCGGGAGCTTGAACTTCTCCCCCATATGCATCACCCTCATCGCCTTCCTGTATCCTTCCGGATGGGCGGAGCCGAAATTCCTCATGAGGTTCTCTTTCGTATCGCGGCCTTTCTGGTGGCCCATGACGACCACGTTCTGGCCGTCTATCTTCGCGAACCCGCAGATGAGCGCCTTATCGTCTCCGAAGACCCTGTCGCCGTGTATCTCCACGAAATCCGTCATCATCAGGCCGATATAGTCCAGCGTATAGGGCCTCTTGGGGTGGCGCGCTATCTGGACCCTCTGCCACGGGCTCAGCGATTCGAAGACCTCGCGCTTGACCTTATCGAGCTTGTCCTCGAGCTTCTTTATCTCTGAGGAGAGGTCGATATTCTCGGAAGAGGTGAACTTCTTGAGCTCTTCTACCTTGCGCTCAAGCTCCAGTATGGGTTTTTCGAAATCCAGTCCGGTTCCGTTCATATTATCGCTTTAGTCCACTATCGTGACTTCTGTGCCTTCGGGGAGTAAGCCGTACAGCTCTTCTACCTCGGCATTGAGCATCCTGACGCATCCTGCCGTAGCCTGCTTCCCGAGCGAACTTGGGTCCGTGGTGCCGTGTATGCCGTAACCCTCTTTGCTGAGGCCCATCCAGCGGGTGCCCAGTATGTTCTCCGGGCTTCCGGGCGGCGCCACGACTCCCGCCTTATACCATACGGGATCCACCAATTTAGTGGTTATCTTGAACGTGCCGACCGGCGTGCAGTTATTGGTGCCGGTAGCAACTTTATATATCTTTATGACGTCGTCGTTCTGCTTGAGCATCAGCAGGTTCTGCGACTTGTCGACGACGACGCTGAACTTCACCGTCACGACCTTAAGCCTCTGGCCCAGCCTTATCGTGTTGCCGCTGATGTTATTCGACTTCCTGAGCAGGTCGACAGTGGTCCCGAAGACCTTCGCTATCTTCGCGAGCGAATCCCCCGCTTGCACGGTGTATTCCTTGCTGTAGCTGTCGAGGTAGGGCGAGAAGAGTATCTTCATGTTCAACTCCTCGACCTTCGGCTGCGCTTCCTTGATGATATTCGCGCCGGGATACGTCTCATAGGCTTTTTTGAAAGAATCGCGCGCTTCGACCAGCTTGCCCTGCTTCTCGTATAGCGAGCCCAATATGACAAGGGCCTCCCCGGCCTTCTTGCTTTCCGGGTATTCGGCGACGGCCTTTTCCAGCTCCTTTATCGCCTCTTCGGTCTTGCCTTCCTTGTCCAGCGACCTCGCGCTGTTAATGAGCGCGCCTTCCTTGGAACCGAGCGACAATTTAGGCAGCACGAATACCGCAAGCGCGGCCACCGCTATCACAATCAATATTACCGGAATATAAGCCCTGAATTTCATCTCTGAAAATCTCCCCTTTCTATATCATGACCAGCGTAGCTATTATTATCCCGAGGAACGAACCGACGAAGACCTCGAACGGCGTGTGTCCGATAAGTTCCTTGAGCCTGTCTTCCTGTATCTTCCTTCTCCAATAGATATCGTCCATTATCTTGTTCAGTATCTCGGCCTGCTGGCCCGTGGAACGCCTTACGCCCTGCGCGTCGAACGCTATTACCATCGCGAATACGAGCGTAGCTATGAATATCGTCGAGCCGAAACCCTCCTGAATGCCGACGGACGTAGTGAGGGCCATCGCTCCGGCGGAATGAGCGCTCGGCA
>JBAZFE010000016.1:0-15977 GCA_041653555.1 Candidatus Omnitrophota bacterium | reverse complement strand
GGAACTCGGTATGCTAATGACGATTGCTACGCGCCTTTTACGAAGGACGCGAAAGAGGTCATCGGGGCTTTAGATGAGGATATGGTCCCGGTTCCTGGCGGATCATGGAGCATTTACTATCGTCTTGTCCAAGAAGACGGCAAAATGATAGCGCCTGACATCATCGACGCCGAGCAGCTTGCGAAGATGGACTCGTGGACCGCCGCGCTTCAATATTGGAATAAGCCGAATAAGTCAGGCATCAATGAGTTCGCAAAATATACCGTAAAGCCGTGTCGGCTATTCCGAGATAGCGCTACGAACCTGACGCTTATATCTTTCCGCGACGAGCTTACTGATGAAGTAAAGACTCTAAATGCCGCGACTATGGTCGGAGTCATCTCGACTGACGCTGCGTCAACCGACAAGGGCGTGAGCGCTTTGACTTCGAGGACTTCTGTCGCGGTGCATTTCATGGATGACTTTAATAGAGACTTTCGCGTATGGTCTAAGGTCGGCTACTTTTCTATGGACCAAGTATTCGATGCGATCTTCGAGGCCTGGAACGCTTTCCCTGGGCTCTTGGAGGCGACCTTATTCGAGACTAATGCGATGCAGAAAGGGCTCTATCAGCTTTTGCAGAAAGAGCAAGACCGCAGAAAGGTCTATCTTAATCTGCAGGAGGCGACTGCTAAAGGCGATAAGCTCGCGCGCATACGCGCTGTTGTTGGCTGGTTCTTCGCGCAAGGCTTGATCTATGCGGTTCCGGAGGCTTCGATCGAGTTCACGCAGGAAAAGGATTCTTTCCCTTCGCGCCATGTCGACGTTCTCGATGAGACAGAAAAAGCATTGTCTTATCTAAGACGACCTGCTAACGTTGAAGAGATCGCGATGGCCGACGAGGCCGAGAACGAAAGGCTTATGGAGACGGTCGAGATAGATTCCGCTTTTGGCTACTAATGGAGGTCAAAGATGAGCGACATAGAGTTCGGAGAAGACGCGAATATCGAGGGCGAAGGTCGGCCCGAGATAAGCGATCTCGGAATCGAGATCGATCCCGAGGTCAAGAAGGAAATCCTCGAGTACCTTACGAGCGAGTTCTCGAAGGCCGCAATAAGCCGCGAAGGCCGCGAGAAGAAATGGATCAAGTATCGCTCTCAGCGCGAGGCGATGCCAGAGCCAATCTCGGGCGAACATGCGATCGAGTCCGGTTCTCGTATTCAGCCTCCGCTTACTCAGATTCACGCTCAGACGGCGTATGCGAAGGTCAAGGGCTACTGGGATACCGCGAAGAAGGAGTTCTGGCAGGTAAGCTCGTCTGGCGCGGAGCCCCAGGACCATGACGATGCGAAGCTCTTGACGAAGTATTTCGGCATTCTTGCGAACTCTCCTAATGATCTTAACATCGCGAGAGTAAAGCGCATCGTCGCGGACGAAGCCTCGTTTCTAGGACTTTTAGTCGTGAAGGTAACTTGGGAAACGCTCGAGTGGAAGTTCAAGTCGTTCGACGATGGCGCCGAAGCTCCGTCGACTAAGAGCATGATCTTTCACGATGGCCCGAGCATAATTCCCATACCTCAGGAAGATATCTACTATCCGCCGTATTGGGACGAATTGCAGCGGATGCCATGGACCGCGCACGAAATCCATTATCCTCTGCATGAGTTCGAGAATAAGATAAAGTCTGGCTTCTACGATGAGCCGGTAGACGCAGATGGCTTCGAGATCGATCCTAAGTCATGGCTTCGGTCGAGCTTCTCGAAAAGTGAGGAAGCCAGCGAAAAGCTTCGGGGATATGCTTCGTCGAGTCCCGAAGTCATCGATCTTGTCGAGTTTCACTTCTACTGGGATATCGATGGCGATGGCATTTGGGAAGACTTAATCTGGACCATTCACGTAAAGTCGAAGACCGTCGTTAGAATGCGCTACAACGCTGTTGCCGCGAGGGAGTTCGTTTCTTTCGGATTTATTCCCCGAAGCTTTATGCTCGAATCTCGGTCTGTCGGTCAGATTTGCGAAGGCCTTCAAGACGAGGTTTCCGGAACTCATAGACTTCGTAATGATGGCATGAAGCTCTCCGCGATCAAGATGCTCGCGATTAGGCGCGCGACCTTGCGCGAGAACAAAAATACAATCTACCAAGGCAAGGTCTGGATTACTGACAACCCGCGCGAAGATATGCAGGCGATTGCGCTCGGCGAAGTTCCACCTTCGAGCCTCGCGAGCGAAAACATGGTCTGGTCCATGACGAGCCAGGCGGTAGGATTGTCGAGTGTCGACCGCGGCTTCTCAGACCCGACGCTCGGGACGCGCGATACCTTCAAGGGCCAGCAGCTTAGATTAGCGCAATCCGAAAACATAATGTCGACGATCATCGAGACCGCGAACGAGTCGTGGTCCCAGGTCGGAATGCTCGTATTCTTTCAGCTCGTAATGAACTCGAAGCGGGTAATCTGGAATGAGCGGCAGCTAAAACGTCTCTCGAATGACGAGATCGATAGACTTGAGAAGATACTCTCGATTCCTATGAGCGAGGTTCCGAGAAGGCTAAAGTTCTCGATCTACACGACTGATATTGAGCATAGCTACGAGGCTAAGCGCGATACGATTATGCAGCTAATGCAACTGACGTACCAGGCTCAGCCGCAGCTCGTGCAGCTCGCGAATGCGGTCTTCGGGCCGCAGGGAATGCAGCTCAAGGCGCAAGCGCCCGAAGCCTGGGCGCAGCTTTTACAGGTCTATGTCGGAAGCGTAAATCTTCTGAAAGAGGTCTATCAGTTCGCGGATTTCGTCGATACCGAAAATTATCTTCAGGACGTGAGCAAGTATGAGAAGCTTCTTGAACTTATGAAGATGCAGAATGCTCAGCAGATCGCGGCACTGAATGCTGCTACGAACCAGCAAGGAGGTATGCAGAATGGAGGTCAGAACACGGGAGCTGGACAGCCCGCTTCAGAGCCTGGAATGGCTGCTTTTGGGCCAGAATCCGGAGGACTTGAACCCGGAGGAGCAGGAGCAGCGCAAGCGCCTGCGGGAGCTGGCGAGGGGCTTAATAGCCTCTGAGTATTGGGAGCTGATACGAGTCGTTGTCGTCGGAGGACTTGAGGCTGCGAAAGCGGAACTCGAGAGCTTTTCGACGAGCAAAGAGCGCCTACGCGCCTGTCAAGGAATGGCGTCTGCGTATAGGTCGCTGAATAATTTTCTGTTGGAACTAGGAAAAACGGAGGAAGAGAATGGCTGAAAACGCTATTGAGATTGATCCGCTGGCGGACGCGATAGAAGCCGACGATAGCCAGGACGATAACGAGGTCGAGATCAAGATCGGAGAGGACGAGATCGACGACAAGCCCGAGATCGTTACGATGAAGCCGGACGAGCTTGCGGTGCTTAGGGCTCAGGCAGATACCGCGAAAGCCGTCAAGGAAGGTATCGAGGGCCTCGCGTCGAGGATGCAGATGCCACAAGCACAGGCTCCTGTCAATACTCCACAGCAGACTCCGGAAGAGTTCTACGCTGAGCACTCCGACGATCTGTTCGACAAAGAGAAAGGCGCGAAAGTTCTCGCGCAGTACAACAAGATGGTCATGGAGCGCGAGTTCGGACCTATGATTCAGGGCATGTCGGCGAAGATCGGAACTCTGGCGAAGGAAAACCTGAAGCTGAGCGACCCTCTTTTCAAGGACTACGAGAGCGAGGTCGACGCGCTCGTGAAGCAGCAACCGGCGAATGTGCAGTCGATGCCGGATGTCTACGAACGCGCCTGGCTTACGATAAGAGAGAAGCATCGCGGCGAGATCGAAACGAAGTCGATAGACGCCAAGGTCGAGGAGAGGCTTAACGCGAGGCTCAAGGAACTCGGTATCGATAGCGCCAGCGCGAGGCCTCCGGCAAGGATCAATTCTGACTCTCGTTCTGTCGGCGCCGGGCCTGCTCCGAAGAGCACCATCAGATTCAAGACCGAAGAAGACCGAGATCATGCGGTACGCGAAGCAGAGAAGCGTGGGCTTTCTCTGAGTGACTACATGCGGAAGAAAGGAGCTAGGTAAATGGCAAAAGCGAAGACTGCTACGAAGGTCAAGGCTAAGTCGAGCGAGGTCGAAGTCGGCGAAGACGAAGTTCTCGATATGCCGGGCGAAGCGCCGCCGGTAGTAGCGCCGAAAAGCATCGAGCCGAAAGCGATCATGCCGGTAGATTCGGGCGCTCTGAAGTCGGTCTTCGAGGTCAGCTCGAATACGAGCAACGAGGACATCATGCGCTATGCGTCGGCGCCCGGAGTCGAGCTTAGGTTCAATGCCGTCGATCTCAAGGTTCTCGACGAGAGCTTCGTTGCGATGCTCCCGGCGCAAGGGCAGAAGGCGTACTGGATGGCGTTCTCGGATTTCGAGTCGAGGCGCAAGCTCGCGAATCAGGCGCTCTTTGAGACCCCGAATGTCGTCGATCCTTTCTCGAAGCTCCTCGATGGGCCTAAGGGCTCGGGCAATCCGCTCGTGCGAGATCAGGAGTTCGTGCAAGAAAAGATCGGCCGCGACTGGTACATTACTTGGCGCGTAGAGGGCGGTCAGGGCGATCTCGAGGCGGCTCTGAGATCGGGTTTCAAGGTCATGCGAAGGCCAAAAGACAAGGCCGAAGAAAGCCATGTCGATCCGCGCGAGTGGTCGGGCGAAAGGTGGACCGTTCGCGACGGAACTCTCGATCGCGAGTCGGGCGAGCACATCTATAACGTCATGGTCTATATTAGAGCGCGGGCACAAAAGGATCATGTCGCGGCTATGAGCATGGTCTCGCACAATCGCTATGCGACGAATAAACAGCAGTTCGTCGAGGGTATCGATAATATAAGTAGAGACATGCTTTCGTCGAAAGAGCGAATTACGGTTGCTGACCTTGACGAGGTAAAAGCCGAGGAGCATACTGTAAAGGTCAAGAGCGATTAGGCGCGTGAGTCCATGCGCTAAGAATTGGTAACAGAGGCACCGTAAGCCCTCTGAAAGGATGCTGCTGGAATGGCGAACACGAATGCGCCGTATGGGTTCCGCCTTTGGGCTACATTGCCCGGCGGAACCGGCGCGAAAGGAATGGTGCCGACGCGCCCGTACATAAAGTCGGCAACCACGATGAAGGTCGGAGACCCGCTGAAGATGTCCTTGGGCATCCTCTACATGGCGACGGGCACGAACGCGATCTTCGGTATCTGCAATAGCCCCGTGCCGGGCTATGGCGAGACCGCGACCGAGCTGCATTATCCGGATGTCCTGCCCGCTGAGCCGCAGTCGATCTTCGTCGCGCAGTGTATCGGGACGACCAACGCGACGCTTGGCTATTGCCGCCAGGGGATCAAGTATCGAATCGGAGGCACGACCTCGGGCTACACCGGAGTCGACCTGTCACATACGACCGGCGGCGTGCTTCAGGTTCTAGGGCTCAAGCCGGGATCGGCGTGGGGAACGTACGCGGAAGTGCTCGTAACAGTACTTCGCGGCTCGTTCTACGGTGCGGCGTAAGCTCGCAGAAAGGAGATAGGCTATGTCAGTCATGTCCGCTGCGAGACTCTCGCAGCTCTGGGAAAAAGACCTCTCGGATGAGTTCTTCGACGAGTACAATCGGTGGCCTCCGATAATCACGAACATCCTCAATACCAGCTCCAACGACAAGGACCACTACATCAAGGAAGGGCTCCTGACCTCGTTCGGCGCGGCTCCGCAGGTCTACGACGGCCAGGCCTTTCCGTATGATGCGATGTACCAGGGCCCCGAGAAGACCGTCTACTTCAACGAGTACGGCTTCGCGGCTCAGGCTACCCGAGTCATGATGGAAGACGACCGGCGCGATATCATGAAGAAGGTGGCGAGGGAGCAAGCGAAGTCCCTCGAATATACCATCGAGCTTCAGGGTGCTGACCTCTTTAACTCTGGCTTCTCCACAAGCCGGGTCGGACTCGATAGCGCTGCGCTCTTTAGCGCAAGCCACGTCGCCTACGGCCCTGGCGGTTCGACGCAGTCGAACCTCTTAACCGGAAGTCTCTCGAAGCTCAATCTTATGGCCGCGATCGACAAGTTCGCGAACCTTCAGAACGAGCGCGGAATACCGATCTACTGCATGCCGCCCTTTACGCTAATAATCCATCCGAACAATCGGTGGATGGCGGAAATCCTCGGCGGTACGGAGCTTGACCCTGACTCGAGCGCGAACGCGATCAACGTCGTCAAGGGCAAGTTCAACTACAAGCTTCTGCCGTTCCTGACGACCTCGACGACTTGGGCGCTTCTGGATCAGAAGATGCACGATCTGCGCTGGATTTGGAGGCGCAAGGTCAAATACGAGCCGAGCGGCGACTTCATCACGGGCAACGTCCTGTGGAAGGCGCACTTCAGGGCGCTGGCGACCTTCTTCCACTGGCGCGGCGCGGTCGGATCGGCGGGTTAAGAGCATGGCATACGGCAAGACAAGATCGACAGGCCTGACGAGCTTCGTCGGGCCGCCCGACGCGAGCGGCAATCCCCAGGCCTGCGGGACCGGGACGAAGCTCGCTGTCGGATACAATGCGGCTGGCGCGGCGTCCGTCACGTTTACGATGGTCGGCGATATCCAGCCAAAGGGCGGAACTCCGCCGACCGGGTCGAGCTACGGAACCGCGCTGCCGAACACGGACATCATCAAGAGCGCGTTCCTGGTCAAGATCACGACGCCCGCGACTCCCGTCGACGTGACCGACAAGGCGGCAATCACGGCGGACAACCAAGTAACGCTTTCGGGCATTACGGCGGCGAACGCCTCTGCGGCCTACCTCTTCGTCCTGTTTGACCAGCAGGACAAGATGGGTGCGAAGAACTAGGGTGAAGTAAAGTACTTTTGGAAGATGAGAAATCTAGGAAATATGGATGCGGGGCCGGGGTAAGACTCCGGCCCTTTTTCAAAAGGAGCTGGTATGAGCCCGACCGACCTTGAACGTGCCCTCGTTGCCATCCGCGATGAGATCGCTGCGCTACGCGCCGGCGGTCGACGCGGCAAGTTGCTTATCTCGAACATTGTCTCTGACCTTGCGAATATCCCGACGAAATATTCCGAGGCAATAGCAGCTGTTGGTGATCTTGGTGCCGGAGCGGACGACTTCGAGCGCGCTCAGATTGCCCGATTCGCGGCGTATGCGGCTGAGTACGGAACGCTTCTTACTGCCGCGCAGAGCGCACAGGCAAGCCTCTCGAGCGTGACAGAGTTCTAAGATGGCTGCGACTCATGGCTTTGTTACCGTAAGGCCGGACGCGCAATACGGAGATTCGTATGGTTCCGCTACCGACGGTACCGTAAGCTCCTGGAAAGCCACTACGCCAGCCGCGGAGTCGGTGCTTGTTAGTGAAATCGGTATTTACGGGTATTCTGCCGAATCGACATTAAATGTCAGATTCGCTTTATTTACTCACGATGCAGTGAATAATTGCCCAGAGGCTCTCGTCTCTGGAAGCGAAACAGGCGTCGTCGTCTTTACATCGACTCCGGGTATCTACTACGCGACGTATGAGACTCCAATCGAACTTTCTGGCGAGACCGTGTATTGGTTGGCTGCGACAGAACAAGGTGGAACGCTCTATCTTAGCCGTTTTGTTGCCGGATCGTCGCTTTTGCGACTGAGCGAGCAAGCGTATCCAGCTTGGCCAACCGCTGAGCAATGGGAATCCTCAACGCCCTACTCTCCCCGCGAAGCAGCTTTTTACGCTGTCTATGCAGAGCCCGGCGGCTCTTCGCCCGTTGCGAAAATAATCTCTGCGTACATGGGAGGCCGATGATGCAAAACGGAGCGGTAAAGAAGGGCTCTACGGATAGGTCGATATACGCATACATAATCGACGCTACTGATGGCACTCCCGAACAGGGCGTGACATACGCAACGAGCGGACTTGCGCTATGGTACCGAAGGCCAGGCGCCGCGGCCCAGGCCGTCACTCCGGTAGAGCTTGCGGCGCTGACGACGGCACATGCTGACGGAGGCATCATTCACATCGACGACGGGCTCTACCGCGTCGACATGCCTGATGCGGCATTCGCAACGGGCGTTCCCGAAGTCGTATTCGGCGGCTCTTGCACTGGCATGATCGTGTTGCCGGTATATGTAGCGCTTGTCGACTACAACCCTGAGGACGGTGTGCGACTTGGACTGACTGCGCTTCCGAACGCTGCGGCCGATGCTGCTGGTGGATTGCCGATAAGCGATGCAGGTGCATTTGACATAGACGGTATTTCCGCTTCCAATATTGTCAGTGCAGTTTTAGCAGGGGTCATCGAGGGCTCGATAACGCTTCAGCAGTCGCAGAGATTACAGTTGGCTGCGCTGGTCGGAAAGGTCTCGGGCGCTCCGACGGGACCGATTGTGTTTAGAGATACTGGAGATACTACCGATCGCATTTCGGCCACGGTGGATGAAGACGGAAATAGGTCTGCGGTCACTCTGGACCTAACATGAGATACGGAATAACTCCGAGCGTCTATTGGCCTCTGAACTACTGGCCGTTAGGCAGCGCGTATGTTCCTCCTGACCCGCCGATTATCGATACGACGATATCGCGAACGACTGACGGACAGATTCAGTATTACACTCGCGAGCAGGTATTGCCTGGAATGTATACATTCGGGGTGCCTTCGCTTACGGCGTCAGATATCAGATTCGACTCGAGCGACAACAGCATACGAAGTACCGGGACGATACTGTCGGGCTATCTCGCTGGAATGCAGGTTGCCATTTCGGGGTCTGAGCGAAATAATGTAATAGGCGTAATAAAGGAAGTATCGAGAAACAAGTTGATAATGATGGATTGTGTGATCGTTCCCGAGAGCGCTGGAGCTTCGATATCGATAGCTCCGAATTATATCTTGCGCGCGAATCAGGGCAACTCAAGAGAGGCGAATCTCGGCGAAAGATGCTATATCTGCTGCGTCTGCAATCAGAGTTTTCCCGAGAGGCTAATGAGAGAGTTTCGGGGAAAGTATTACTGCATTCCTAACGATGACTACAAGGACATTGCGTCTATAATAAAGCGCGAGACTGCAGCTGGATATCGGCCTTCGGGCCTTGGGACCGACGATCGGGTCGTACCGCCGATCATTAAGGGGTAGAATATGGCTACAATACCTGGAAGACCTAATCTCGCGGCGCCTGCTTCAAGCGCGTTGTTCTGGATCGTAGATACCGCTGAGACTCCACAAGATCGAAACCACAGCATGGCGCAGCTTGCTAAGAACATAAAGAAGTTCAATCAGGAGTTCGTGATCGACTCGTCAGGCGGAGCGATAGGGCTTAATGCCTGGCAGACCGCGAATCTTATCCTGGCGTATAACGGCGCAAGCGTCGTAACGTTGCCGGAAGCGTCGACCTGTATTGGATATCGAGTGAGGATTCTCGCAGGCTACGCTGGCGATGCTCTCGTAACGATCACGCCGCATACTGACGATCATATCGATTTACTCGCGGCGAATACGAGTATTTTCTTGAACAATTCTGACGGCGGAGCCAATGTACAGAAGTTCCGGCATGTCGAGCTTATGGCGATTGCTTCGGGCTACTGGGCGGTGATCTCGGGCGACTTTTGCCCGGATCAAGCGGTCGATACCGATGGAAGTCATCTTTGTCTTGGAAGGTTGCATCGACTGCCGTTAGACAATACAAGTGATAGAGAACTGTGTGATTTGCATCCAAGCGCTACGAGCGCTTGGACATCCGCAATAAGCGCTGCTGGATTGAAAGGCATTCCAAATGGAGCTAAGGGAATCAAGGTAAGAGTAGTCATATCAATAGCACCGGCTTCGACAGGAACTACCACGTTCTACATGTACTTCTCCGATAATAATGCAAATGTTCCTAGCATTGCAACATCGCATCCCATGGTCTCAGAAAAGGGATATCTACAATCTGGCGTCAATGCTGGATCAACATACGAGATAGATATTCCTCTTGATGCTAGTGGGCAATTTTATATACGTTGGGTGGCTCCAGACAACGTCACTGTAGCAAGTAGTTTTGTGTGGGTAACAGCATTAGGTTATTACATGGGCGACTAAGAACATGACCTTCAGACTTTGCATCGAAAGGAGCTACGATGGGTTGGGAAGGAATTGCAGCTATTGCGGCGTGCATCGCGCTGGTCTTTTCGATCTTGGGCGCCGTGTTCGTATTTGGGAAAATCGTGTCGAGGCTGGAGTCCTTGGAGGCAAGAGTGAAGGAGGATCGCGACAAAAATGACGATCAGCACAAAAAGTACGACGCAACAACGAGCTGTGCTGAGGGGCTTGAGATCAAGGTAAATACCGTCGAGAAGGTCATGGAAGAGGTCAGGCTCGATCTCAAGAAGGTTCTCGAGCGACTTCCTGAAAGGCGCAATGCGTAAGCACTGGAGGAAAGACGTGATAGTCGGCGCAAAGTACTGGAACGATAGAAGCCGCTACTATGTTCAGACGAACAATCCGACCGAAGAGATGCTTCGGAAGGAAGACGGCAAAGGCTTTCTCGAGTCTTGCGGCGGATCGTCTTCCGCGAATTGCATCGCTTCTCTTGGTTTCGATGTCGAGATCAAGTGCCCTGGTGGATTCGTACTGCAAGCGGATGAGGTTGCGGTAGACTTCTTTAACGATCCGCGCAATTACGAGAAGCTAAGGCGACTTCGGCCTGGCATTGATCCGAGCGCGATTCAAGGCAATCGTATTCCGCAGTACTATCCGTTAATGGCTAAGGAAGTCTTCGGGGTTAAGGCTGAATATTTCGAGAGCCTTACCTGGAACAAACTCGAGCAGTGGCTCGCGCTGGGATCCGCGGTCCAGATATGCCTTAAAGAACCGGGGCACTTTCTTGCGGTCGTCGCGAAGGACCTCGTAACGGACGAGATTGTCTTTCACGATTCGTGGCCTGCGAGGGTCGGTGGAGACGGATTCTCGAAGCGCATGGGCAAGTCTGAGTTCGATACTAACGTAAAGAACTTCTGTATTGTATACTGGAAGTAGAGGAGGACTTTTATGGCGGCGAAAAACGCGACGAACGGCTATATCAGGATGGTCTCGACGGATACCTTTACGACTGATTCGCCGTCGAAGATGTTCTTACCCAGGGCGCTCTCATGGGCCGGAACTACCGGGGCAAGCAAGTGCGCTATTACCGACGCGGACGGCGTGACCGTCTGCTATATGTCGGTAGGCGCGGCTGGAGGAGAGGCGGTCAGGACCAAGGAGTTCTACGGCGAAGCAAGGCCCTGGAAGACGCCTATTACGGCTACGATGTCGAGCGGAATGCTCTTGATCGTGGTCTAGGAGAAGAAGATGGCATATAACGTTTCAGACATGATAATCGAGGCCTTCGAGAATCTCGGCGAAAGCTCTGACCTCTATCCGTATGGCGGGGTCTACGGGACTGTCGATCTCGCCATGTCCGGAACGCAGAGAATCTTGAAATGGCTCAATCGAGCCTATCGCAAAGTCTGCAATACGCAGCTTTCGGACGGGACGCTCGTAAGATTTCGGCATTTAGAGAAGCATGCGTTCTTTACGCAGAATGTCGTAGCGTCCACGATCGCGGCGTATATCGACTCGACGCATATTCAGGTCGCGAGTCTGCCGTATGCGTATGCGAACAAGTACTTTAATTGGATCGTCGATATAGGCGCTGCGAGTGCGTCGGCGTCAGGAACCGAGCAGCATCTTGTCATCGCAAGCGATACGTCGAATCCGCCTATATTGACGCTCGCGACTCCGATCGCGACGGAGCCTGCGGTAGGTTCCGCGGTCAATGTCTACAAGAAGTTCTGGGCATGTAGCCTAAACTCGGGCGCGAACTTCCATACAGGCGAGTTCATTGCGAGCTCTCCTGCGGAAGACTTCGCTTCAGCGCTCTGGATTTACGACATTCAGTCGATGAGAGATATCAAGCGATACGAAGAGAAGGCGCCGCTAAGGAAAGCGACTTTAGGCCAGATGTATCCGAGCATGTTCTGGGATATTGAGACTCCTGTTGGAGGCTGGTACACAAGCGGAATCAATAAAGGCATCGAGTTCGACGCGCCGCCAGTCGACGGCCTAACGTTTGAGATTCATTACTATGGACTTCCGGAAGCGCTGACGGCTTTGGACCAAGTTCCCGCAGTTTCGGATGTCTTTGTCGAGATGATAATCAAGTGGGCTACGAAGACGGGGCTTATTCGAGACCGCGAATGGGAAGCTCAGTACGCGATACGCAAGGAGTTCGAAGCGGACATGGCGACGGCGATCCAAGACGGTGCGCTTCGCTTCGAGTACGATGCTCCGTATCTGTGGCTTTCGTCGTAGGAGGCGTAGATGCCTGGAATAAACAATCCTCCTACAAGTCCGCTGACGAGAGCGAATCAATTTCAGAAGGACTTCTTTCCGTTCGAGGCGTTTAGCGCCGACGATCCGAACCTGACGGAAAATCCGACGCTGTTTCTCAGCGATGCGTGGAGATTCGTAGCGTTCTCGCTCAGACGAAGAGAATACCAAAAGCCAATATCTATCGCAACAGCGGCTCCGAGCGTTGTGCTCGTTCTCGCTGATGTCCTTTACGATACCTATATACTGAGCGGTGAATGCGGAGACGATGGAACTTTGACGCTATACCCTCCTGATAGCGACGGCTATGGGGTGAAGACGTTCAGGATAATAAATCGGCTTGTGTCGAACGATGCGACGCCGCATACGCTGACGGTTACGACCGGAGTCGCGAGCATGAATGAAGTGAAGCTTCCGATCGTCGCTGCTGGCGGGGACTATTCGGCGTCGAGCGTTACTGTCGATGCGGATGGTAATGTATGGTAAGGAGCGCATAGATGCCTCTAACTAATCCGACTCCGATATTCTCAATGGGCTTGCCCAGTCCGGTTCCGATTGTCGAGAGGCCTCTGAAAGGCATCGACTGGAAAGGACCGGAGCTAAATCTCGGACCCGGAGCGATGCTCGACTTACAGAATCTTGTCGTTACGCCGAAGGGGCTTTATCGCATTCCGGGATACGATGACTTTGCTGAAGGCGCTGCGTGGTCTCCGGCAGATAATCCATGCACGATGCTTTCGGGCTTCGGAACCAATGGAGTTCAGTATCCGTTTCTCTTTACGCAGAACTATATCTTCCTCGCTTCTTGGGAAGGCTATACGCAATGCCCATGGACCTACGATACCGGGACTGTGAATACTGTCGGAACGGCGGTTACAGGTCTTGGCGGAACGCTATGGTCGACGATAGGGATCAAGGCGGGCGATATCATGACGATCGGAGCTACGACGTATGTGATTTCCGAAGTTACCGATGACGACACTATCGTGCTTGCGTCAAGCGCCGGAAGCCAATCTGATGTCGCATATAGCATCGAGAGGCTTCTCGACGCAGGCAATGACTACTTCATCGATGTCTGCCAGGTAAGCGATCTGACGCTCGGAAACTTCCTGATCGGGGCGAATCCGAATGCTCAGATTTTCTCACTTATTCCGCTGACTCAGGTTGTCGACAATCTTACTGCGTCGGAAGCTAAGCAGCCTTTGTCGGGCGGCTTTACTGCCCAGGCGGTTTCGTATTTCGTCAATAGGATTTTCGCGGGAAATCTTAACGATGGCTCTCTTGGAAAAGCGCGAACCCGTATTCGATGGTCTAAAGCGACTGACGTTACCGACTTCTCTGACGTAACCGCGTATATCGATCTTATGGCGCAGTGCGCCGCGTTCTCAGGCGCAATACAGAGGATCGTTCCTCTCGGGACTATGCTTATCGTCTATCTTGATGATGCGATATTCGTCGGGACGCCTTCGAATACTCCGAGCTTACCGGTTGCGTTTCAGCAGATACCGTCAGGCAGTGTCGGTCTTGCGGGACCGAGGGCTGTCGTGAGCCTTGTTATGCCGTCAGGAGAGGCAGGCTCCTGGGGCGTAAATACGACGGGGCATTTTTTCGTAAGCTCGGATAATATCTATTTTCTCTCTTCGGCGAATCTGTCGATTGAGCCTATAGGCTCGAAGATAGTTCGTGAATCTCTGAGACGATGCGACTATCCGTCGCGCATACAGACGAGCATAGACTGGAACCGGAAGCGAGTGCGGTTCGGGTTTCCGAGGTCGAATCCTTACATCGAGAATATCTTCGAGTACCAGTGGGAAACGAAGGAATGGAGCTACGAGCCGCGAACGACCTGGATGATTTCTGACTTGCCGGTATCGGCGTCGTGGAATCCTGAAGCAATGGAGACTGTCGCGTCAGAGGCTATGACGACAGTATTGCTTGAGCCGATGACGCTATTTTGGGGTACTGCGAACTCGTTCTATAAGAGCCATTTTATAGAAGCCGATGGCGCCTTATGGGTCTCGTCGAATGAAGAGCTTGCGACGAATCCCGACGCGAGCGCGATGGCTATAGATATCGACACTCAAGACTATGATGAGGGCGCGCCGGGATTCGTGAAGTTCTGGAAGATGCTGAGGATCAAGATTACCTGGGAGCCTTTGGTGCCGCCTACGGTTCCGATAGCGTTCACGGTATTCGCGAGCGTCGATCGCGGTCGGTCATGGCGAAGTCTCGGAGTCTCGACGATTCTCGTCGGCAACGACGAGTGCTGCATAAACTTCCGCGCTACGGGGCCGCATATACGATTCCGGATTCAGTCTGCGAGCGCGGTTACGCCGTACTACATTACTGAGCTTACGAGGTACGCTTCCATTCGCGGCATTCAGTCTTCGCAGAGGCAGCAGAATGCGACGCATTAATATTCTCGACGTAGACGAAAAGCTCATTGAAGAGATTTGGTCTAAGGTCGAGAGCGCTTCTGGGTTCTACTCTATTGGCGATGGATTCTCGAAAGAGCATCTGCGAAAGGTCTTCTTCGAGAGCGATATCGTCGTCGAAGTCGAGAGCGGATACGCGAGAGTGGAGCTTTTTGACGATTTCGCCGAGATCCATGTTCTCGTCTTCGGGCCTTCGTTCTTTGCGGAAGCGAAGGAGAACCTTCAGGAACTCTACGAGAGCCAGAAAAGCATATTCAAGAATCGCGAAATACGATGTATAATACCTTCCAAGATGAGGGGATTTAAGCGATTGGCGAAGTACGCCGGAATGGCCTTTCAAGGCCAGTGTTCGAGGCTTCTTTCTGGCGTAGCGATCCCGTGCGATGTCTTTATATGGAGGCCCGAAAATGTCGTCTAGTTCTACGCAGCCGATGTCCTATGACCAGAATAACGTAGGAAAAGAGCAACAGACGGTCGGAATCAGCGGACAAGAGGCTGCTTCACACTACGGCTTCGTCGATCCTCTGAGCGCCGCAGCGAATATGTCGGAAAGTCTCTATGGAGCAAACGGAGCGGTTTCGAGCGGTCCCATGGGGGTCTACAACCAGAACGCGAATGGTGTCATGAGCCAGGTCGCGGGGCTCTCAGGGCCGCTAGAGCAGACGCTTTCGGGCATCGCTTCAAGAATGTCGAACCGGGCGCTCGATACGACGGCCTCGAACTTCGCGAACACGGGCGCGCTCGGCTCCGGGGCAGGAGCTGCGGCTATGGGCGAGGCTATGGCGAGCCCGTTCGCGAGCGCTCAGGCGCAGCTTCAGGGCTCGCAGCTTAACGCGGCCTCGGGTGCTTTGCAACAGCTCTTAGGCGTATCGAGCAACGCCTATACTTCGGGTCTGGGTGCCGCGACAGGTCTCATGGAGAACACTTCGGGAACCGTCGCTCCTCAGTATATGACGAATCCGAGGTATGCGGCGCAGCAGCAAGGAAAGCAGGCGTTGCTCGGAGGGCTTGGAAGTGCTGGACCGGGCCTCACGACAATGCTCGCTACTGGCGCATAGGAGGCATTCATGCCCGTATCACAGCCTAATTATATCGGTTCTTCTCCCGCAGATATCGTTGCTCAGGCCGGACAGCTCGGAGCGAGGTGGGGAGAGATTTTGCAGAACTCGGTAGCGATGGGCTTACAGGCCCATACTGCGAAGATGCAGCGAGAGTCGCAAGAGAAGATTTCGGCCGAGCAGACGAAGT
>JBAZFE010000015.1:0-17305 GCA_041653555.1 Candidatus Omnitrophota bacterium | reverse complement strand
TCCAGTTCTATCACCTGCTTCCGGAGTTCGACGCGCTGGAGAACGTGCTCCTTCCGATGTTGATAATGGGCAAGGGGGGAAAAGCCGGCCGCGAGAAGGCGGCGGAGCTGCTAAGCGCCGTCGGGCTTGAAGACCGGATGCGCCATAAACCCGGGCAGCTTTCCGGAGGCGAACAGCAGAGGGTTGCCATTGCGCGTGCGCTGGCCAATGAGCCGGAGCTCCTGCTCTGCGACGAGCCCACGGGGAACCTCGATTCCGGCGCCGGAAGGAATATAATTGATTTGTTGTGGGAATTGAATAAAAAGCGTAAAATGACACTTATTATAGTGACCCACGACGCCGAGATAGCGAAGGCTGCCCGCAGGGTCGTGCAGATAAGGGACGGGGCAATAGTATAATAATCAGGAGATCATTATCATGGGACTGAAAATCTACATCGACGGCAAGTTCTACCAGAAGGAAGACGCGAAGGTCTCGGTCTTTGACCACGGACTGCTTTACGGCGACGGCGTCTTCGAGGGCATCCGCACATATGACGGGCTCATATTCAAATGGAAGGAGCATGTTGACAGGCTCTACCAGTCCGCGCATGCGATAATGCTCGATATCCCGATGAACAAGGAAGAGATGACCGAAGCGGTCAAGAAGACGCTGAGGGAAAACAACATGAAGGACTCGTATATCAGGCTCGTCGTCACGCGCGGTTACGGCGACCTCGGGCTCGACCCGAGGAAGTGCGGCAAGCCGACGATCATAATCATAACGGACAAGTGCAAGCTCTATCCGCAGGAGTTCTACGATAAAGGCCTCGAGATCGTGACGATCTCGACGCAGAGGAACATCCACGAGTCGGTCAACCCGCAGATCAAGTCGCTCAACTACCTTAACAATATACTGGCGAAGGTCGAGGCGATCAACGCGGGCGTCGAGGAAGCCGCCATGCTGAATTACGAAGGATATGTCGCGGAATGCACGGGCGACAACATATTCATGGTCAAGGACGGCGTCATCTATACGCCTCCGGTCCATAGCGGCGTGCTGCGCGGCATCACGCGCGGCGCGGTCATCGATATAGCGCACCTTAAGGAGATCCCGATCAAAGAGGAGGTCCTTACGAGATACGACCTCTTCAACGCTGACGAGATGTTCCTTACCGGCAGCGCGGCCGAGATCATACCGGTAGTCAGGATGGACAGGCGCAAGATCGGCGACGGCAAGCCCGGGAAAATGACGGCTAAGCTTATTACCGAATTCCATAAACTTACGAAGGTCGACGGCGTGAGGTTCTGATGCTTTGCCAGATCTGCGGCAAGAATGATGCCACGGTCGAGTTTACCGAGATCATCAATGAGGAAGTGAAACAGCTCCAGCTTTGCGACGGCTGCGCGAAGAAGAAGGGCGTCGAGATGGAGCAGCACTTCAGCATCGCCGATTTTCTCGCGAGCATAAGCGACACGTCCGGCGGGCCGGAAGCTTCGGCGCCCGGCGCCTCGCTAAGATGCGAAAAGTGCGGCATGACGTTCGGGGAATTCCAGAAGATAGGAAAGTTCGGATGCGGCGGTTGCTACCTTGCTTTCAGGAAGAGCCTCCTGCCGCTGATAAAGCGCATACACGGCTCGACCAGGCATACGGGAAAGACGAAGGATCCGGAAGCGCCCGACCTGCGGTCCGCTCTGCAGCATAAATTACAGCGCGCGGTAGATACGGAAGAGTTCGAAGAGGCGGCAAGGCTGCGTGACGAGATACGCGATCTCGATAAGGATCCCGGGGGCAAGTAATGACCATAGATGACCTGTGGAACGGCACGGGCGAATGGCTCAAGGGCTCGGGGCCGGATTCGGATATAGTGATGTCATCGCGCATCAGGCTTGCGCGCAACCTCGATAAGTACCCGTTCCCGCACTGGGCCGACGCCGGACAGCTCGAGGGCGTCATATCGGATTTTATCGCCGCCTATGAGCATTCGGATCTTTTTAAAGGCGCGTTGTTCATCAGGATGGGCGAACTCGACAGCCTTGAGAAGCAGATGCTGATAGAAAGGCATCTCGTAAGCAGGGAGCAAGCGTTCCGCCCCGAGCATAAAGCCGTCCTCATAAGCGACCGCGAGATAATCAGCATCATGGTCAACGAGGAGGACCACCTGAGGATACAGGTCCTGCAGTCCGGCTTGAACCTGAGGGATACATGGAAGCTCGCGGACAGGATAGAAGAGGAGCTCGGGCAGCGGCTGGATTTCGCGTATTCGCCGGAAGTCGGTTACCTGACATGCTGTCCGACGAATATCGGCACGGGCCTGCGCGCGTCGTGCATGGTCCACCTTCCGGCGCTAGTGATGACGAAGCAGGCCGGCAGGATCATACAGGCGATAGGGAAACTCGGGATGACCGCGCGCGGCCTTTTCGGCGAGGGGACCGAATCTTACGGGAATTTTTTCCAGATATCTAACCAGGTCACCCTCGGGCATCCCGAGGAAGACATGGTCGATAACCTCGGAAGGATGATAAAGCAGATAATCGAGCAGGAGAACGCGGCGAGGGACGCGGTATTCGCGAACCAGAGGCTGCTCCTGGAGGACAGGATGACCAGGTCGCTCGAGGAGCTGAAGAACGCCAAGCTTATAAGCACCGAGGAGGCGCTCAACCTCCTGTCGACTATAAGGCTCGGAGCTGACCTCGGGATAATTAAAGGCGTCGACCGCGACATGCTCAACAGCCTTTTTATACAGATACAGCCCGCGCACCTGCAGAAGAAAGAAGGCAAGCAGCTGTCCGCGGAAGAGAGGGACGCCGTCAGGGCAGATTTTATTTCGCACAAGTTCAATCTATAGGGTCAATCTCCGGGAGGCAGGATACGATGAACATGTTCTCGAGGTTTACCGAAAGGGCGAGGAAGGTCATAATCCTCGCGAAGGAAGAAGCCAAAAGGTTTAACCACGATTACATTGGCACGGAGCATATACTCCTCGGCCTCATAAAAGAGGGCGAGGGGGTTGCCGCCGCGGTCCTGCAGAACCTAGGGTTGAGCCTGGAGGCGATACGCCTCGAGGTCGAGAAGATAGTCCAGCCCGGCCCGCCGACCGTCGTCTCCGGAGACATACCTTTCACGCCGAAGGCCAAGAAGGTCATCGAGCTCGCGACCGACGAGGCGCGCAACCTCGGGCATAATTATATCGGGACCGAGCATCTTTTGCTCGGGCTCATACGCGAAGGCGAAGGCGTGGCAAGCCAGGTACTCACGAACCTCGGGCTCGACCTGAATAAGGTACGGCAGGAAGTGATGTCGCTGCTGGGCTCGGCGACCCCCGGGTTCACGCAGCAGCAGGCGCAGGCGAAGACGAAGACCCCGTCGCTGGACGCGTTCGGCCGCGACCTTACCGCGCTCGCGCGCGAAGGCAAGCTTGACCCCGTCATCGGCAGGAAAGACGAGATAGAGCGCGTGATACAGATATTATCCAGAAGGACGAAGAATAACCCGGTGCTGCTGGGCGAGGCGGGCGTCGGGAAGACCGCTATCGTCGAGGGACTCGCGCAGAAGGTCATCAAGGGGGATATCCCTGAGATATTGCGCGACAAGAGGGTCGTGATACTTGACCTCGCGCTGATGGTCGCGGGCACAAAATACAGGGGGCAGTTCGAGGAGCGCATAAAGGCCGTCATGGACGAGATAAAGCGTTCCGAGAACATAATAATATTCATCGATGAGCTGCACACGCTCGTCGGCGCCGGCGGCGCGGAGGGCGCCATTGACGCGTCGAATATATTGAAGCCGGCGCTCTCGCGCGGCGAGATACAGTGCATCGGCGCGACGACGCTCGACGAGTTCAGGAAGCACATAGAAAAGGACGCCGCGCTCGCGCGCAGGTTCCAGACGATAATAGTCGAGCCTCCCAGCGTGGACGAGACGATAGAAATATTAAAGGGCCTGCGCGATAAGTATGAGGCGCACCATAAGGTCAAGTTCACCGACGAGTCGCTTGTCGCGGCCGCGAAACTCTCCGACCAATACATATCGGGAAGGTACCTGCCCGATAAGGCGATCGATCTGATTGACGAAGCGGGTTCCCGCGCGCGCCTGAACGTGATGACCACTCCTCCCGACATAAAAGAGGTCGAGAAGCAGATGGAGCACGTCAGGAAGGAGAAGGAAGCGGCGGTCAAGGGCCAGGATTTTGAGAAGGCTGCGGGCCTGCGCGACCAGGAGAGGGAACTGAAGGGACAGCTCGAGAAGGTGCGCAAGGAATGGTCTAAGCAGAAAGCCGAGGCCTATCCGCGCGTGACCGAGGAAGATATCGCCGAGATAACCGCGAAATGGACGGGCATTCCGATAGTGAAGTTAGAGGAGAAGGAGAGCGAGAAGCTGCTGAAGATGGAAGACCAGCTGCACCAGCGCGTCATAGGACAGAATGAGGCGATAAACGCCATCGCGAACGCGGTAAGGCGCTCGCGCGCGGGGCTCAAGGACCCGAAGAGGCCGATAGGCTCGTTCATATTCCTCGGGCCGACCGGCGTCGGCAAGACGCTGCTTGCGAAGGCGCTCGCGGGGCTTATCTTCGGCGATGAGGACGCGATAACACAGATAGATATGTCGGAGTACATGGAAAAATTCAACGTGTCGCGCCTTGTCGGCGCCCCGCCGGGATATGTCGGGTATGAAGAAGGCGGGCAGCTGACCGAGAAGGTGCGCCGCCGGCCGTATTCGGTCGTATTGCTCGATGAGATAGAAAAAGCGCATCCCGACGTGTTCAATATACTGCTGCAGGTCCTCGAGGAAGGACGGCTCACCGATTCATTCGGCCGCAGGGTCGATTTCAAGAACACGATCCTTATAATGACCTCTAACATCGGCGCCGAGACTTTCAAGAAACAGGGGTCGCTCGGCTTCAAGACCGACAAGGAAGAGATGACATACCAGACGATGAAGACGAGGCTTCTCGATGAAGTGAAGAAGACGTTCAAGCCCGAGTTCATAAACAGGGTGGACGATATAATAGTATTCAGGCCGCTTACGAAGGACGACCTCTACAAGATCGTGGACCTTGAGATCGCCGAAGTGAAGGACCGCCTGAAGGAGCAGCACGAGATAACCATCGAGCTCAGCAAGGAAGCGACGGACTTCCTCATCGAAAAAGGTTTCGACCCGGTCTACGGGGCGAGGCCCATCAAGAGGACCATACAGCGCTTCCTGGAGGACTCGCTTGCAGAGGAGATCATTTCCGCAAGGATCAAGAGGGGCGGAACGGTGAAAGTAAACGCTAAAGTCGATCATCTTATCTTCGAATGAGAAGGCACAGGCCGAATCCGGTCATTATAATAGCGGGGTTGGCCGTGCTTGCCGCCCTTTATTTCCTGGATATGCAGGGAAGGGTCTTCTTTTCCGGGTTCAAGGAGGTTTCGCTCGAGCTTATCAGGGATAAGATAGGGCTCGAGGGCGAGATGGGCGGGCTTGAGGGCGGGGTCTTCCGCGGTATCATACTGAAGGATGTGAAGCTGTATATCCCCGCGTCCTCCGGCGCGGCAGGCGGGCCGAAGGCGCCGAGGGAGCTCTTCTTCTCGGCCGACACGATAGAACTCGATTACAGGCTATGGGACGCCGCTTTCGGCAGATACGATACGCTCGACAGGATAACCGTAGTATCCCCGAAGGTCTTCTTCCCGGACAAGGACATCAAATACCTCATACCGAAGGTCTTCGAGCAGGCGTGGGAAGAGACGGTGATATCGTTAAGGGACGGTTCTTTTTATAACGCGCAGAATATGCCGGTAGTCTCCGGGATTAGCGGGAATTTCAAGGTGGATAAGAGCGGCATAGAGTCCCGCAGCATCAGCGCAAGCATCCTGGGCCAGGCGTTCTCGGGCCGCGGCAGGATAGGGTTCCCGGTAGAGCGCTCGTCCGTGAAGCTTGAAGGCACGATAAAGGGCCGCGATTACGCCCTGAGGGTTCAGATAGACGGCGCGTTCGACAAGATATTCATACGAGGCTCATTGGACGCGCTCGACAGGACGAACCTGAATTTCGCCGGGAATATAGCGGCGTCCGAAGGCGCGGTCGCGTTCAATAATTTCAGGTTCGGTCCCACGTTCATGCTTAACGGGCTGCTCCAGACGGCGGATAAGGGTTTTAGCTTCGACCTCTTTCCCGAGGACGACAAAGGCAACGCCACCGCCATGGGAGAGGTAAGCAAGCTCGGGATATCGGGCGATCTCTCAAAGCTACCGAATTTCTCGCTGGAGATCAGCGCGAACCACCTGAAAGTCTTCGGGTTCGACGTGATGTCGAACTATATGATAAACGGTAAGCTGAGTTACGGCGCCGGCAACAGGCTCGAATCCGTAAGCGGGGATTTCAGTACCTCCGGCTCCATAATAAGCTATGACCCGATAAGGGAAGTCAAGGGCGCCTATGAGTTCAAAGACGGCAAGCTGAAACTGACCGGCGTGAACTACGGCGACGTGCTTATAGCGAATGCCTCGGTATCCCTGGAAGGCAAGAGGGATATCGATATCCGCCTTAAGTTCAAGGGAGCCCAGCTCGGAGGACTTACCGACCTCGTGACCGAGAAGGGGATGCTCTCGGGCACGGTCATGGGTGACATATATATACGCGGCGAACTCGGTAAAGAGATGAATATAGACGGCCAGATAGAGTTCCTCAACGGCAATATAAGCATCATACGGTACAACACCGCAAAAATAAATGTCAGGGGAAGAGGATCAAGGCTTGAATTTATCGATTCAAAAGTCTATACTGATAGCGAGACACTGGTGCTGGAGGGGGCCATTGATATGGCCGATCTCGGTACGCCGAGGGTGTTCAACAATATCGAGATAAAGTCCGGCCAGAATGAGGTCGTTTGGGCCGGCGTGAACGTGACAAAGACCTTAGCCGGCGACGAATACGTCACGGGGACGAACCTGAACGAGCAGTTCAGGGTGAATTTCAAGACATACGAGGCGCAGAACGCCGACCAGCAAAGGATCGGCAGGGACGAGATGGACCTGGAGTATAATCTCGGAGCCCCCGCGAACCTTAAGGTCAAAATGAAGGAAGAAGACGAATTCATAGGCGTAGAGCATAAAGTGAGGTTCTAACGGAATGATCGGCTGGATAACTGATTTAGGAGAACGGTTCCTGGACTTCCTCCATTATGCGGGGGGGATCACGGTCCTTACGGCCAGGACGGTCTTCTGGGCGTTCGTGCCCCCGTTCAAGCGCAGGCCTGTATTGGAGCAGATGGTCAAGGTCGGCATAGACAGCCTGCCGATAGTCTTCCTGACGTGCCTCTTTACCGGAATGGTCCTTGCGCTGCAGAGCGCCTACCAGATGCAGAAGATGGAGGCGAAGCTCTATATCGCGAGCCTCGTCGCGCTTTCGTTGACGAGAGAGCTGGGCCCCGTGCTTACCGCGCTCGTCGTTGCGGGCAGGGTCGGGGCGTCCATCGCCGCGGAGCTCGGGACGATGAAGGTCACCGAGCAGATAGACGCGCTCGAGACCCTCGCGACGAACCCGATAAAATACCTCGTGGTGCCCAGGTTCATCGCGCTTTTTTTCATGCTGCCGCTTCTTACGATCTACGGCGATATCGTGGGCATACTCGGCGGGTATATGATAGGCGTATGGAGGCTCAATATACTCAGCAATCTTTATTGGGACATGACATGGAACCCGCTGAAGGTAAAGGACATAGCGACCGGGCTGATAAAATCCTTCGCGTTCGCGGTCGTCATATGCATAGTCGCGTGTTATGAAGGCATGAGGGTAGAGGGCGGAGCCGAGGGTGTCGGCGCCGCCACGACAAGGGCGGTCGTCGTATCGTTCATACTTATTATCGCGGCCGACTGCCTGTTCACGGCGTTGTTCTATTTCGGGTTCTCATTCTGATATGATAGAGCTGATTAACCTATGCAAGGCGTTCGATGACCGCGTGGTCCTCGATAATGCCAACCTGACCATCAATGACGGCGAGACGATCGTCATAATAGGGCGTTCGGGCACCGGAAAGAGCGTGATGCTGAAGCATATCATCGGGCTCATGAAGCCCGATTCCGGGCAGGTGATGATCGACGGGCAGGATGTCACGAGGCTCGGCGGCAAGGAGCTCAACGAACTCCGGCTTAAATTCGGCATGCTCTTCCAGGGCGCCGCGCTCTTCGATTCGCTCAGCGTCCGCGATAACGTCGCGTTCAACCTTATTGAGCACAGGAAGATGGACGACGAGTCGATAGACAGGAGGGTCGCGGAATGCCTCGGCCTGGTCGGGCTCAAGGGCATTGAGAGCCAGAGGCCTTCAGAGCTTTCCGGAGGCATGAGGAAACGCGTCGGCCTGGCCCGCGCGATATGCATGGACCCTAAGATAATACTCTACGATGAGCCGACGACCGGCGTAGACCCGATCATGGCGGATGCCGTAAACGACCTGATAAAGGATCTCCAGTCGAAATTAAGGACTACCGCTATCGCGGTCACGCATGACATGACATCGGCATATAAGATCGCCGACAGGATAGCGATGTTATACAAGGGCAAGATAGTCGAGGTCGGCACGCCCGAACAGATAAAGAACACCTCGAACCCGATAGTCAAACAGTTCATAACCGGGGCCGCTTCAGGCCCTATAACAGAGGACTCATGACAGCATATTTCAGGAGGCGAGCATGAAGAGGAGGATGGACCTGGAGTTCAAGGTCGGGATTTTTGTGGCCATTGGCATAGCCATCGGGATATCCATGATATTCATGGCCCAGGAAATAAAATATTCCCAGCAGAGGTACACCATAAAGGTGCGTTTCGATTTCGCGAACGGCATAGAGATATCCGCGCCGGTCAGGGTCGCGGGCGTGCAGCTCGGCGAGGTCAAGGACATCCAGATCGTCAGGGATGAACAGGCCAAGAAGACCGCCGTAGACCTTTATGTGTGCCTTGACAAGAAGGCAAAGGTCGAAAAGGACGCGGAGGCCTTCATAAATACCCTCGGGCTGATAGGCGAGAAATACGTCGAGATAATCCCCGGTACGCCCGGAAGCGAGGTCATAAGGCCGGGCGAGATGCTCGCGGGCAGGGAGTCGGTCCCGATGGAGAAGCTCACGCAGAAAGGTTATGAGATAGCCAGCGGCCTTGGCGACACGATAAAGCATTTCAACACGCTCGTCGGCGATCCCGAGACGCAGGCGGCCTTCAAGGCGACGATGATCGATATCAGGAAGTTCGTGGCCTCCGCCAATGTCGTGATGGACAGGGTCAAGGCGGGCGAGGGCACAGTCGGGAAGCTGTTCATGGACGAAGGCCTGTACGATGAGTTGGAAGCTTTTGTCAAGGACCTCAAGGCGCACCCCTGGAAGCTTCTCTCGAAACCGAGGGGTGAGAAATGACATTTACGATACTCAGGTCTTTTTTTATCCTGCTTTGCGGATTGATGGGTTACCAGCTCGGAGATATCCTCAGGATAGGCCCGCTCTCGTCGACGGTAGGCGTGCTCGTGGGCGTCGTTATCGGGGGGATGGTTGTCATGCTGGAATACACGACCAAGAGGATATCGGTAAAAGGGCTCTCCTCGGCGGTGTTCGGGATAGTTTTCGGCATATTGTTCGCGTGGCTCATCATAGGCGTATTCAAGCTTATACCGATGGACGACGACCTCAGGGCGGAGTTTAACGGCCTCATGATACTGATCTTTGCATATCTCGGCATGGTAATGGCCATAAGGGGCAAGGACGAGTTTAATATCATAATCCCTTATATAAAATTAAAAAGGGAAGGGCAGACCGAGGAGATGGCGCTCCTCGATACGTCCGTGATCATAGACGGCAGGATCGCCGACATCTGCCACACGAAATTCATACAGGGAGTGCTTATAATCCCGCGTTTCGTCCTGAAGGAACTCCAGATGATAGCGGATTCGGCCGACCCGATAAAGCGCAACCGCGGCAGGCGCGGGCTCGACATACTCAACAAGATCCGCAAGTCGGGCACGGTCGAAGTAAAGATACATGAGGACGATTTTCCCGATATTAAGGAAGTGGACGCGAAGCTGATCAAGCTCGCCAAGCTGATCACGGCGAAGGTGTTAACAAACGATTATAACCTGAACAAGATAGCGGAGCTGCAGGGAGTCTCGGTATTGAACATAAACGAGCTCGCGAACGCCCTGAAGCCGGTCGTGATACCGGGCGAACTGATGGAGGTAAAGGTAGTAAAAGAAGGCAAGGAATATAACCAGGCCGTCGCGTATCTCGACGACGGCACGATGGTCGTCATAGATAACGCAAAGCACCTGATAGGGCAGCCGGTAAAGGTGCTCGTGACCTCGGTGCTCCAGACGGCCGCAGGCAGGATGATATTCGCGAAGATGGAGTCACAGCGATAGGAGAGAAAACATGAAGGTAGCTGCGATAGTTGCCGCTGCCGGGAAAGGCGAGCGGATGAAGGCGAAAGCGCACAAGGCTTTTGTCCTGCTGGGTAAGGAGCCGATACTGGCGCATACGCTTAAGGCGCTCGACGCGTCCGACACCGTAAGCGAGATCATAGTGGTGGTCCATCAGTCCGACCTGCCTAAGGCGCGCCTGCTCGTCAAGAAGGGGAAGTTCAAGAAGATAAAGGATGTTATCGCCGGCGGCAAGCGCCGCATGGATTCGGTTAGGAGCGGCCTCGCCGCGGTAAGCGAGGACGCGGAGTATGTCATAGTCCATGACGGCTGCAGGCCTTTCATAGATAACAAGATGATATCATCTGTCGTGGGCGCTGCGGATATTTTCGGCGCCGCAATAACCGGCATGCCCGTGAAACCCACGATCAAGCAGGTCGAGAAGGGGAATTTTGTGGCGGCCACGCTCGACAGGGAAACCCTCGTCGAGGTCCAGACGCCGCAGGCATTCCGAAAGGACATATTACTCAGGGCTTATGACAGGGCTTTCGCGCACGATGCCGCCGCAGAACCCGCCGCAGCCGCTGCGGCAGCCACGGATGACGCGGTCCTGGCCGAGAGGCTCGGGATAAAGGTCAAGGTCGTCGACGGGTCATACGGCAATATAAAGATCACGACGCCGGAAGACCTGAAATACGCGAAAATGCTGGCAGGTGTAAAATGAGGGTAGGCCTCGGTTACGACATACACAGGCTTGTCGAGGGCAGGAACCTCTTCCTCGGCGGGGTCGAGATACCTTATATCAAGGGCCTCGAGGGCTATTCCGACGCGGATGTCCTGCTGCATGCGATATGCGACTCGCTGCTTGGCGCGATGGGCATGGATGACATCGGCATACATTTCCCGAACAACGACCCGAGATTTAAAGGCATAAGCAGCATAGAACTGTTGCACAGGGTGGCAGTGATGGCAGGGGAGCGGAAGTTCAGGATAGTCAACGTGGATTCCACGCTTATCATGGAAGAACCCAAGATATTGCCTTTTAAGGCGAAGATGAGAAAGACGATCGCGTCGGTCCTCGGTATAGACGAGAACCGCGTGAACGTTAAGGCGACGACGCAGGAAGGCGTCGGGGCGATAGGCCGCGGCGAGGCGATAGCCGCTTACGCGGTCGCTTCCGTTGAGGAGATAAAATAGATGGAGATATTCCTGATAGTCATTATGGCATTGGTGATCCTGGGGCTCGTCAAGATGCTCGTGATCTCCGTGGTGTTCAGGCCGGAGATAAACGCGATCTTCGAGCGCGACCCGGCCGCGAAAAGCGGCTTTGAGGTGATACTCCTCTATTCGGGCCTTCACGCCATAATATATTACCGCATATCCCACGCGTTCTATTCCGCCGGGGTGCCCATGCTGCCGAGGATGATCTCCCAGTTCGCGAAGTTCGCCACCGGTATAGAGATACATCCTGGAGCGACGATAGGCAGGGGGCTCTTTATCGACCACGGCATGGGCGTTGTCATTGGCGAGACGTCGGTCATAGGCGATAACGTCACGCTCTTCCAGGGAGTGACGCTCGGCGGGACCGGTAAGGAAAAAGGGAAACGCCATCCGACGCTGGGAAACAACGTCGTAGTCGGCGCCGGCGCGAAAGTGCTGGGCAACATCAAGGTAGGCGACGGCGTGATGGTCGGAGCGAATGCCGTGGTCATCAGGAACGTGCCCGCGGATTCGACGGTCGTCGGCGTCCCCGGAAGGATAGTGAAAGAGGAAGGCAGGGATATTCCCGGCATAAGGCTTGACCACTCGAGCCTGCCCGACCCGCTTACGCAGGCGCTCGACCACCTGCAGGACGAGATAAACCAGATAGAGGGAGAACTGAAGAAGCACCGCCAGGACCTCAAATAGAAGATGCCCATCTCGATATATAATACCCTCACGAGAAAGACCGAAGAGTTCAAGCCGATAAAAGAAGGCGAAGTCCGCATGTATGTATGCGGCGTCACCGTCTACGACGAGTGCCATCTCGGGCACGCGCGCAGCGCGTTCATATTCGATTTCATGAGGAATTATTTCACCTACCGCGGGTATAAGGTAACGTTCGTCAAGAATATAACCGACGTCGACGACAAGATAATAAATAAGGCCCGCGACGAAGCGGCTGATAAGAAGTCCCCGCTCTTCGGAAAGGACCTTAATGCCGCCTCCAGGGAGATCGCCGAGCGCTATACCAAGAGTTTTTACGGCGACATGGACTCGCTCGGCATTGCGCACGCCGATAAGGAGCCCAAGGCGACCGAACATATAAAAGATATCATAAGCATGATAAGCGCGCTTATTGAAAAGGGCCATGCCTACGCGTCGGGCGGCGACGTATATTTCGACGTGCGCAGTTTTCCCGGTTACGGAAAACTTTCACACCAGGATAAGGACCAGATGCTGGAAGGGACGAGGATCGACGCGGGCGAGAAGAAACGGGACTCGCTGGATTTCGCGCTCTGGAAATCCGCGAAACCGAGCGAACCGGAATGGGATTCTCCGTGGGGCAAGGGCAGGCCGGGATGGCATATAGAGTGTTCCGCGATGTCCACCAAGTATCTCGGCGATAATTTTGATATCCACGGCGGCGGCCGCGACCTGATATTCCCGCACCACGAGAACGAAGTCGCGCAGTCGGAATGCACCACCGGCAAGCCTTTCGCAAACTACTGGATACACAACGGCCTTTTGACCATAAACAGCGAGAAGATGTCCAAATCCCTCGGCAATTATGTGTCCATAAAGGGAGTGCTCGAGCGTTATCCCGCGGATGTGCTGAAGATCTTCTTCCTCGGGACGCACTATTCCCATCCTATAGATTTCACGTGGGATAAGATGGATACGGCCAGGAGCGGTTACGAGAGGTTTGTGGTGCTCCTGGACAAGATAGACAGGCGGCTTGCCGGAAAGGCAGGCATCCCGGCCAAAAAGGATAAGGATATCGAAGATGCGAAGGCGCGGTTCATCGAGGCGATGGACGGGGACTTCAATACGCCGTCCGCGCTCGGGGCGCTCTTCGACCTCGTGAGCGCCGCGAACAAAATTGTTGATAGAAATGACGATATTTCTGTGCTAAAATACACAAAAGATACCCTGCTGGAAACGGGCGGGGTGATTGGGCTCAGTTTCGTGCCGGCCGCGGCCGGCCTTTCCGATGCCGAGATACAGAAGCTCGTTGACGCCCGCATAGAGGCGAAGAAGAGGAAGGATTTCGGCGAGTCGGACCGGATAAGGCTGGAGCTGAACCAAAAAGGCGTGATACTCGAAGACAACAAAGACAAAACTTACTGGAGACGGAAAGTTTAAATGCGAATGAATGCCCGCACCAAAGAGACTCTCGCGGCGTACGGTTTTCTGGCCCCGAACCTGATAGGTTTCATGGTATTCACTTTCGTGCCGGTTTTCTTCTCGCTGGTCCTGAGTTTTTACAAGTGGGACATACTGACCGCCCCGCAGTTCGTAGGCTTCGATAATTTCATACACCTTCTCGGGTTCGGAAGGGACCCGGTGACGAACCATATCATCGCGAAGGACCCGAAATTCTGGCAATACCTCTGGAACACCGTATTCCTGATGTTCTCGATACCCGTATGCATGATGGCCTCGCTCGCGCTCGCTATAGCGCTGAACCGCAAGGTCCGCTGTGAGTCGATGTTCAGGACAATATTCTTCCTGCCTTCGATATGCCCCGGAGTCGCGATATCGATACTCTGGCTATGGATATTCAATCCCGAATACGGCATGCTGAATAACATAATATACTGGGGCGGAAAATTCCTGGGTTTCAACCTGCAGGGCCCGTTATGGCTTAACTCGCCGGGATGGGCGAAGCCGTCCCTTATGCTCATGAATTTCTGGATAGCGATAGGCGGCATGAACATGATACTCTACCTTGCCGCGCTGCAGGGCATACCGCGGGACTTCTACGAGGCCGCCGAGATCGACGGCGCCAACGGGTGGCAGAAGTTCTGGGCGATAACATGGCCGCAGATAAGCCCGACGACATTCTTTATAGCCATAATGAGCATCATAGGCGGCTTCCAGGGCGGTTTCATGCAGGCGTACATAATGACGGGCGGCGGCCCCGGCGGCGCGACCACGACAATAGAATATTATATCTTCAATAACCTTTACACGTGGCAGAACGTCGGTTACGCGGCCGCGATCGCGTGGTTCCTGTTCATGGTCATATTCGTCGTCTCCCTGGTCAACTGGAGATTCGGCGGCAAACTGGTCCACTACTAAAAGGCCTATATATGGATAACAAGCAGCAGCCTAAGAACGCGGTTCACTTGAGCGAGGCGGCGCAGAGGGAGAAGGCGCTTCAGGTATTCGCTTATGTGGTGCTCGGGATAGGCGCGCTCTCGATGATAATGCCGTTCCTCTGGATGATAACGACCTCGCTGAAGACGCTCGACGCGATATATATCCGCCCGAAGAACTGGATACAGATGTTCATCCCGACGATGTTCATCTGGGACAATTACGTCCAGTCTTTCAAGGTGGTCCCGTTCGCGAAGTTCTATATGAACTCGATAATAGTCGGCATCGCGGTGACGATCGGACAGGTCTTCACGAGCTCGCTCGCGGCCTACGCTTTCTCGCGCCTCGAGTTCAGGGGCAGGGACAAGCTCTTCTTCGCGTACCTAGCGACGATGATGATACCCGGTTCGGTCACGATGATACCCGTATATGTATTAATGAGGCTTTTCGGATGGGTGGACACGTTCAAGGCGCTTATAATACCCGCGATATTCTCGGCGTACGGGACCTTCATGCTGAGGCAGTTCTTCATGACTTTGCCGAAGGACCTTGAGGATGCCGCCAAGATAGACGGGTGCGGGTTCTTCCGCATCTATACGACGATAATCCTGCCGCTTTCGAAGCCGGCTCTTGCGACGCTTACCGTATTCACCTTCATGGGCAACTGGGGGTCCTTCATGTGGCCCTTGCTTGTCACTAACTCGGTAAATATGAGGACGCTGCCTATAGGGCTCGAATCATTCAAGACGCAATATTCCACCGACTGGCATTTCCTTATGGCCGGTTCGGTGATGGCGATGCTCCCTATCGTCATTATCTTCATCTTCACACAGCGCTACTTCGTAGAGTCCATCAAGCTTACCGGCGTAAAGGGATAACAGATGCGGTCCGGAAAATTCATCACAATCGAGGGACCCGAGGGTTCGGGGAAATCGACGCATTCGCGCCTGCTTTGCGGATATCTGCGCCGTAACGGGCACAGGGTCGTCCATACGCGCGAGCCCGGCGGCACCACGATATCGGAAGCCGTCAGGCAGATACTCCTCAGCAATAAGAATAAAGGCATGGCCGGCGCCTGCGAATTGCTGCTCTTCATGGCCGCGCGCGCCCAGATAGTCGAAGAGGCCATAAAGCCCGCGCTGAAAAAAGGATATATCGTCGTCTGCGACAGGTTCCACGACGCGACCGTCGCCTACCAGGGCTACGGCGCCGGCATGGACCTCCGGATGATAGAATCGATGCGCAAGCTCGCGACCGGCGGTCTCAAGCCCGACCTTACGGTCCTGCTCGACGTCGAGAGCCGAATCGGGCTCAGGCGCGGGGGCGTGCATGACAGGATGGAGACGAAATCGCTGAGTTTCCACAAGAAAGTAAGGAGCGGTTACCTTAAGCTTGCCGCGAAGGAGCCCCGCAGGGTCAAAGTCATATGCACGACATGCTCTTCCGTAAATGATGTCCAGGAAAGAGTGAGGGAAGCGGTTAATAATGTCATTTAGCGGGGTAATAGGACAGGAGCTTGCCGTAGACCTTTTGAAGAGGGCGATGGCCGAGGGGCGTCTCGCGCATGCCTATCTTTTTATCGGCCCGGAAGGTACGGGCAAGTCGTTGCTTGCCCGTATATTCGCGAAGGCGCTCAATTGCGAAAAACCGAAAGCGGGCGACCCGTGCGATGAATGCGTATCCTGCAGGAAGATAGAGGGCGGCATCCATCCGGACGTGATAACGGTCTCCCCCGAAGGCAAATCGGTACAGATAGGGATAGACGCGATCCGCAAGATGGAAGGATCGATGTCGCTTAAGCCTTACGAGGGCAGGACGAAGGTATTCATAATAGACGGCGCGGACAGGATGACCGAGGAGTCGGCGAATTCGCTGCTGAAGACCCTCGAAGAGCCGCCGAAGGACACGGTAATAGTCCTGTTGGCCTCGAATATGTTCAAACTGCAGCCGACGATAGTATCGCGCTGCCAGAAAGTCCTGTTCCATCCGCTGGGCGAGCGGCCCATAATGAAAGAACTGATCGAGCGTTACGGCCTGGACGAGAAGAGGGCGTTGTGCGTATCCAGGTTCTCCGAAGGGCGGCTCGGGAAAGCGGTCGAGGTGCTTGAAGGCGAACTGCTCGAAGGCAGGAACAGGATAGTCGACGATTTCCTGTCGCCTAAGGCGGCAGGTTACGAGGATACGTGGCTCTACGCCGAGCCGAGGGAAAAAGTAAATGAGGCGCTGAACGCGCTGGCGGTATATTTCAGGGACCTGCTGGTCTTCAGCCTTTCGAAGGACCAGGGGCTGCTCGTGAACCTAGATAAGGCGGCAGACATCGCGCGCGATTCGGCGAAGTTCACGGCGGACAGGCTGGAGAACATAATCGATAACATCGCCGCAACGCAGGACGAGATAAAGCGGAACGCGAATATCAAGATCGCGCTTTCCTGCCTGCGGCTGAACATAACCTAGGGGGAATGGAATTGTACGAAGTCATCCAGATACGGCTCAGGGAAGGCGGCAAGACCCAGTACTATGAACTGGGCAACACGAAGCCGAAGATAGGAGATACGGTCGTTGTCGAGGCGGACAGGGGGCTCGATTACGGCGACGCGATATCGGACGTCGAGTCCGTCCAGAAGTTGACGGGGGAAGAGCCCGTAC
>JBAZFE010000014.1:0-18197 GCA_041653555.1 Candidatus Omnitrophota bacterium | reverse complement strand
AACCGCCTATCTGGACCAGTTCGTAATGTTGTCCGTACCGCCGGCGGCCTTATCCGGCCCGTTCGAAGTTATGTCTATGTAGCTGCCGGTGTGCGAGGTGTCGGGGCTCGTATAGGTCAAAGGGGTGCCCCACGCGTCTATGATCGTATTGCCGCCCGTGAGGTCGTTATCCTTGAATATCATATACGGCCCCGCCCAGTTGCTCGTAGGCAAGACAGTTACGTCGGCCGCGCCGACCCGATAGGTGCCGGGGGGGACGCTGTTATTGGTCATTAGACAGGTATACAGGTTCGTGTTGCCGCTGTTCGGATAACCGCCAAGGTCGGATTGGAACATGCCCAGGCCCGTCTCTATAGCAGCTATCATGGAACGGGTACGCGCTACCAGCGCGCGCTGCCTCGCCGATGATGCGGCCCCGGCAACAAGCCCCGCCAGCATCATTATTATCGTCATGACGACTATGAGTTCTATTATCGTAAATCCTTTTTTACCCCTTCTCATTTTAACCACCTCCTAGCGCGGTTACGAGCTGGAAGAGCGGCAGGAACATAGCTATGACTATGAAACCTACTATGAGGCCCAGCCCGATGATCAAGAACGGTTCAAGTATGGACATGAGGCCGGTTACCGTGACATCGACCTCTTCATCATATACATCGGCGACTTTAAGGAGCATCTGGTCAAGGGCGCCGGTCTCCTCTCCTACGGAGATCATATTTACGGCCATCGCGGGGAACAACCCGGCTTTAAGGAGCGGTTTCGCGACCGTCTCGCCTTCCCTTACGGCGTCATGGACGACCACTATGGAACGCGCCATGGCTTCATTACCTGTAGTGTCCTTCGCGACCATCAGCGATTGCAATATAGGAACGCCGCTGGAGAGCAGGGTACCCAGCGTCCTTGAGAAGCGGGCGATGGCTATCTTCCTTACCAGCACCCCCATGACAGGTATCTCAAGCTTAGCCTTGTCCAAAAGCAGTTTTGTCGCGGGCAACTTGTACAGGACTTTAAACACCACGATCGACAACGCTATCACCGCCAGGCCGACATACCACTGGTTCTTCGCGAAATCACTGACGACAAGAAGCACTTTCGTCATTACCGGCAGCTCTACGTTCATTTCCTTGAATATCTGCAGGAACTTCGGGACTATAAACGCTATAAGGAAACCGAGGACCGACAACGCCATCGTAAGGACGAGTGCCGGGTATATCATGGCCGATTTGATCCTGCCTTCCAACCTCTGTGATTTCTCGGCAAATTCCGCGAGTCGCGTCAATACGACTTCCAGGACGCCGCCCGCCTCTCCGGCTTTTACGGTATTTACATACAGGGACGGGAACGCCTTAGGGAATTTCGCAAGCGCCTCAGAGAATGAGCTGCCTCCCTCCACCTGTTCGGCAAGCCCCCTTATCGTAGCCTTAAGGATCCCGGCCTTCTCCTGCCTCTCCAGCACATAGAGCGCGCGGACCAGCGGCAGGCCCGAACCGATCAGCGTAGCCAGCTGCCTGGTAAAAATGGTTATCTGCTTCGCGCTGACGCCGCCGAATGACAGCGTTAACGCAAATTTTGCGGGTTTTATTTCGCCCGACGCCGACGTAGACCCGGCCCTGGCAGAAGGCCCGTCCGACTTTGCCTTCTCCTCCGAGATACTTATCGGGTAGAGGCCCTTCTGGCGGAGCTGCTCCATCGCCTCCTGGTTCCCGGCGACATCAAGCCTGCCTTTGGTCTCCTTACCGTCTTTGTCGATAGCGACGTAGTTGAATGTAGCCATAACTTATTCTCCCTTAACCTGTAATATAAATATACCCTATTAAAACGTCTTTGTCAAAGGCTCAAAAAAAGCTAAAGAACGGATGTCTGGGCTTCCTTAAGCACCTCGTCAACGCTTGTGACGCCGAGGTAGATCTTCTCAAGCCCGTCCTCGAGCAAGGTCTTCATCCCGCTCTTAACGGCCGCCTTCTTTATAAGGGCGGTATGGGCCTTCTCTATTACCAGCTGCCTTATCTCTTCATTCAATTGCAGGAGCTCGTAAATACCGGTCCTGCCTTTGTATCCGGAATTATTGCATTTAACGCAGCCGGCGCCCCTGTAGAATTTGTGCGTCTTGACGTCATCGGGCTTAAGTCCCAGGTCCGCGACGATCTCGGGATCCGGCGTATATTCCTCCTTGCAATAAGTGCATATCTTTCTTACGAGCCTCTGCGCGAGCACCGCTTCGAGCGTGGACGTGACAAGGAACGGTTCGACTCCCATATCGACCAGCCTCGTTATCGTTCCGGATGCGTCATTTGTATGGAGCGTTGAGAAAACAAGGTGGCCGGTCAGCGATGCCTGTATGGCTATCTGCGCGGTATCCGAGTCCCTTATCTCGCCGACCATGATTATATCGGGGTCTTGCCTTAAAATATGCCGGAGGCAGGACGCAAATGTAAGGCCTATCTTCGCATTTATCGGGACCTGTATGACTCCCTTAAGGTCGTACTCGACGGGATCCTCGGTCGTGATGACCTTATACTCTATCTTGTTTATCTCCCTCATGCACCCGTAGAGCGTCGTGGTCTTCCCGCAGCCGGTAGGCCCGGTGGCCAGGAATATGCCGTTGGGCTTCTGAATTATGCTGCGTATCTTCTTCTTCGTATCATCGAGCATGCCTACATCGTCTATCGACAAGCTGACGGTCGTCCTGTCGAGGACCCTCATGACGACGCTTTCGCCGAATATCGTCGGCAGGGTCGAGATACGCAGGTCAACGCTCTTGCCTTCTATAGTGATCATGATACGGCCGTCCTGCGGAAGGCGGCGCTCGGCTATATCGAGGTTAGCCATGACCTTTATCCTCGACGAAAGCCCCAGGCTCAGGTTTTTTGGAGGGCGCGCGACTTCGTAAAGCACGCCATCCACCCTGTACCTTACCCTGTAGTCCGATTCAAAGGGCTCGAAATGTATGTCGGAAGCCTTCTCCTTTACGCCCTGCAGCAAGATCATGTTAAGCAGTTTGATGACCGGGGCGCGTGACGCCAGTTCCTGCAATGTCGCGATATCGTTGACTTCCTCGCCTACCGCCACGAGCTCCATCTTTTCGCCGAATACTCCGAGCACGTCCTGTATCGTCTCGCCTTCGGAACCGTAATATTTCTGTATCTGCTCCTTTATATCCTCGTCGCTGGCGACCACGCCCTTTATGTTCATTCCGAGCGTGAACCTGAGGTCATCGAACGCGGCAACGTTAAGCGGGTCGGCAATGGCGACCGACAGCTGGTTCCCGTCCACCGCAATAGGCATGATCGTATATATCTTCGCGACGGAGGCCGGGACCTTGTCGATGACCTCCTTCGGTATCTTCATATCTTTCAGCTTGATAACGGAAAAACCGGACCTAGCGCCGAGCAGCTGCAGGATATCGTCCTCCTTGACGACACCCATATCGACGAATATCCTTCCGAGCAGCTTGCCGGTGAGCTTCTGCTCCTCAAGGGCCTGCTCGAGCTGGTGCTCGTTTATCATCTGCTTATCGAGCAGAAGCTGCCCTATCCGCTTGTATTTTTCCTGCTTCGGCTGTTCTTTTTCAGGAGCCATTCCTATTCCTCATATCCATGTGTTATGCGTATGACTTCTGATATCGTCGTGATGCCTTCCCTTACCTTGTTGAGGCCGTCTTCCCTCAGCAGCTTCATGCCGTGCCTGCGCGCGGCATCGCGTATCTCGTATGACGAAAGCCTCTTGACTATCATCTCGCGTATCTCGTCGTTATTCACAAGAAGCTCGAATATCCCGATCCTTCCCTTATATCCGGTATAATTGCACATCTTACATCCCTTGCCCTTGAATAATTGCAGTTCTTCCGCCTTAGGGTCGCCCGGTTTGATCCCGAGGACATATAATTCCTCGAAGGAGGGCTTATAAGGCTCCCTGCAATTCTGGCAGATCTTGCGCACAAGCCTCTGGGCCATGACCGCCTGGACCGTGGAACTGACCAGGTAGGATTTGACTCCCATATCTATAAGGCGGGTGAACGCGCCTGCCGCGTCATTCGTATGCAGCGTACTGAAGAGCAGATGGCCGGTAAGCGCGGCCTGTATGGCGATAGAGCCGGTCTCGAAATCGCGGATCTCACCGACCATTATAACATCGGGAGCCTGCCTCAACATGGTCCTGAGGCCTGAAGCGAACGTCAGGCCTATCGAAGGCCTGACATGGACCTGGTTGATGCCCGATATCTGGTACTCGACAGGGTCTTCTACCGTGATGAGTTTCTTGTTCGGCTTGTTTATATAACTTAATGCGGCATAAAGCGTGGTGGTCTTGCCGCTTCCGGTCGGGCCGGTGATCAGCAGCATACCGTAAGGCAGGTGTATCAGTTTTTCGAAAGTATCCGCGTCTTCGTGAAGGAAACCCAATTCCGCGAGCCCGAGCATGAAGCTCGATTTATCCAGGATCCTCATGACGACGCTTTCGCCGTAAAGCGCGGGGAGCGTCGATACGCGGAGGTCGAGGTCCTTGCCCATGCCCTGTATCCTTATCCTGCCGTCCTGCGGCAGCCTCTTCTCCGCTATATTCATGCCCGCCATGATCTTAAGGCGGCTTAATATCGAGGGCTGCAGCTGCTTGGGAGGTCCGGGCACTTCATGCAAAACTCCGTCTATCCTGTATCTTACGCGGAACTTGTCTTCGAGGGGTTCTACGTGGATGTCGGACGCGCGGTTCTTTACCGCTTCCGAGATTATCTGCGTGACGAGCTTGATTATCGGCGCTTCATCCTTCTGCTCTTCCTTAACGACCTCCCCCGCAACGCCCTTAAAGGAGACCGCGGCGGTATCGTCCTGCTTCTGCGCTACCGCATCAAGTATGTTCTTGCTTCCGCCGTAATGCTTCTCCAGCGCGATATTGATGTTCGTTCCCGAGCATAGCATGAAATCCAGTTTCATCCCGGTAAAGGATTCCAGGTTATCCTGGGCAAGCAGGTTCAGCGGGTCGTCAGTAGCAACGGTCAATACCCCGTTCTCAAATTTTATAGGGACTATCTTATGGCGGTATGCCACGGCGGGTTTGATCTTCGAGAGGATATCGAAAGGTATCTCCATGTCGAAGATCGGCGCGTTGACCAGCGAGAACTCCTGGACTATCAGGTCCCTGAGCTGCTCCGTCTGCATGAAACCGATGCCGCTCAATACTTCCGAAAGGCGGCTGCCCGATTCCAGCTGGGACTTCAGGACGCTCTTAAGCTGCGATTCATCGAGTATCCCGATCGACCTTAAGTATTCGCCTATAAGCCTGCTTCTGTTGATCAAAGCCCGACTTTCTCCCCCTTGTATCTTCTCGCTGAGGACCCGGCTTCGCGCCGGACCCGGTTAAAAGCGGCGCCTGTCTTTTTTGCGGCCCTTGCGCAATCGTCGTACTCCGGAGAAACCGTAACAAGCTTGCCGTTGCCGAAACCAAGCTTCACCCTTATATTACCATATTTTGTATTTACTTCAACTATTTTACGGTCCAGCACCGTCCTTTCGGCCGTGTGATACCTAATCCCGAACGTGGGCGTCTCCTCGAATATCATCTTTGAAAACACATCCGTATCTTTTTTTTCCGCGATCACCGTCAGAACGCATCCCGGCCGCGATTTCTTCATGATGACGGGCGTGAGATATACGTCGAGGGCCCCGCGCTCAAGCAGCCTTTCCATGAGATACCCGTATACCTGCGGGTTCATGTCATCGATGTTCGTCTCGAGCACGGAGACGCCGCCTCCGTGCGATTCGGACGGTCCGGTCCGCCCGGGCATCTCGCATACCATTGCCCTCAGCAGGTTCGCGCGCCCCGGTATCTCGTATGTTCCGGCGCCGTAGCCCGTCTTGAGTATCCTGATCCCGCCGGGGCATCCGCGGCGGGTGCCGCAGCTCCCGGAAAATGTCTTCAGTATCGCGGCTCCCGTGGGCGTAATCAGCTCAAAGGGGACGTCCTCGATACTGATATCGAACCCCTGCAAAAGATAGGCGGTCGCAGGCGCGGGATTCGGGAAGGCCGCGCCGTGTACGGACACCGTGCCCGTCCCCGAGGCTATACTTGAAGTGAATATCCTCTCGATCCCGAGGGCCTCCATGCCGATGCATGAGCCGACTATATCAACAACGGAATCTATATCCCCCACCTCGTGGAAATGCACCTTATCCGCGGCGATGCCGTGGGCCTTTGCTTCGGCCCCTGCCAGGTTCGCGAAGACCGACAGCGACATCTCCTTTACCCTGCCGGAAAGCGATGACCTCCTTATCGCCCCCGAGATCCCCTTGAAGGTCTTCGCCTGCGTATGTTCATGGCAGTGATGCCTGTCATATATAACGTCGAATTTGACCCCGGTTATGCCCGCCCTTTTAACGCGGCGGGTCCTTATGCCGTACTTGCCGATCCTGATCTTGCGCAATCCGGATATTAACACCTTCTTGTCCAGCCCGCAGCCTATAAGCGCGCCGATGAACATATCGCCGCTTATGCCGCTCTGGCAGTCGAGATATAATATCTTCATGGATTTATAAGCCCCGCGAAATATCCCGCGCCGAAACCGTTGTCGATATTCATCACGCAGACGCCGGGAGCGCAGGAATTGAGCATCGTGAGCAGCGCGGACAACCCTCCGAAGGACGCCCCGTATCCTACGGACGTAGGGACCGCGATGACAGGGCACGCGGCCAGGCCGCCGATTATAGAGGCGAGCGCGCCCTCCATGCCCGCGACGACTATTATGACCTTGGACCTCTTGATCAACGGGATATTCCCGACGACCCTGTGTATCCCGGCGACGCCGACATCATAGAGCTTCACGGTCCTGTTACCCATCAGCTCGAGCGTCTGCGCAGCCTCTTCGGCCACGGGTATGTCGGAGGTCCCGGCGGTTATTATCGTTACGGCATTCCTCTTTACGGGAGGCTTCTTCTTCTGGAGGTATATCATGCCGGCGGGCTCATTGAACGTGAGGCCGCTTATCTGCCGCGACAGGAAATGGAACAGCCCTGGGCCGGCCTTCGTTATAAGCAGGGTGTTGCCGCTGTCCACGATCTTCCTGGAGATCTGCGCGATGTGGGAGTCCGTCTTTCCGGGGGCGAATATTACCTCGGGAAAACCCTTGCGGACCTGGCGGTGAAAATCTATTTTGGCGAACCCGATATCATGGAAAGGAAAATGCTCTAATTTTTTCAGGGCCGCACGCTGCGATATCCTGCCTTTCCCCAGGTGGGAGAGGACTTTCTTAAGCGAATTTTTCGAATAATCCATGATGACTATCTTTTCGTGATGATAACGGCTATCAAGAGCGCGATCAATATGAAGGCCAGGATATAGAAGTCATTAAAATAAACGAAGTCCCTTATCCTGTCGAAGAGCGAGTATTTCTGCCTGGTACCGGGTTCCGGGGGCGGGGCCAGATGGTATATCGGGACGGACTGATGCTTCAGCATCCTGAGCCTGCTCCTCAGGGCTTCCACCTGCCCCTTCCTGAACCTGAGGAATTTGCCGCCGATATTGTACGCGGGGATCTTGCCTTCCGCGACAAAGACCTTTATGTCGCCTTCGTCCAATTCAAGGAGGGCGGCGGCCTCCTCGAGGCTTATGAGCCTCTCGGATTCCTTCCTGTCGTTCCGGGGGCTATTTAACTCGCTCCGATGCAATCCATTCATCTATTTTCGCTTTGTCAAAATGAAGTTTATCGCCTTCCCTGATGGACGGCAGCTTTCCGCTCGAGGCCCATTCCCTAACTACCGACGCGTCGACCTCAAGATACCTTGAGACCTCGTCGAGGCCGATCAGTTCGGCGCCCGGCTGGGACGCGCTCTTTATCCCGGACGTCATCTGGCAGTTGCCGTTCAACACCGAGCCCTTGCCGATCTCGAGCAGCGGCGTGCGTATGTTGCCGTCAACCCGCGCGGGCGAGACCAGTTTAAGGGATTTTTTGGCAACGACCTCTCCGGTGACCCTTCCGGCGATCGTGATCTCGTCGCCGATGATGTTCGCGCTGACAAATGCTTTTTCCCCGATCAACAAGGTCCCCCTCGTGTCGAGGGTCCCCTCGAACCTGCCGTTTATCTGCAGGTTAACCGGGTCCTTGAATGACATCGTGCCCTGCATGCTGGCGTCTACATCCAATACTTTCTCTTCGATCTTCTTGCTTTTACCTAGCATCGCCAAGCACCCCCTTTCCGCTTCCGGATACCGGATCAGCTGTCCGACATGATCTTCCAATCGACCTTCGACACGCCCTTGAGCTGGCGTATCCTTGATGTTATATCATTATCGTTCTCGTTGCTGAGAAGCTTGCAATTAATGCGCAGAAGCATCTCATCGGCGCAGTGGGACTTCTTGACGTCGAAATCTTTTATCTCTACATCGTATTCCGAAAGCACGGAACGGATCGTCTCGAGCTGTGATGCATCCGAATTACATACGATCTCGAGGGATTTGTACCAATCCTTCCTTATGAGCAGCTTCTCTATCCTGTTAAGGAAGAATAGCGCCGAGAGGACTATGACGGTCGTAGCGACCGCGGGGACGAATACGCCGGCTCCTACAGCGAGGCCTATGCCCGCGACGGTCCACAGGCTGGCGGCCGTCGTAAGGCCCCTGACCGAGGCCTTGAACCTTATTATCGTGCCGGCCCCGAGAAAACCTATCCCGCTCACCACCTGCGCCGCGATGCGCCCGGGATCGGGGGCAGCCACCCCCTTGTAGATCTCGAAGATATGCATAGAGGTCAACATTATAAGCGTGGAGCCTACGCCGACAAGTATGTGCGTCCTGAAACCGGCAAGCCTTCCGTGTATCTCGCGTTCATAGCCGATAAGGCCGCTAAGCAACGCCGCGATGCATAACCTGAGGATCATTTCGTAATCGGTGAGCGCCATATTCTTCTCCTGTTTATATTTCCAGGCCGGGTTCGGCCGTGAGCCCCAGATCGGACTTTCCCGGGCCTTTTTTATGCAGCAGGTAACCGGCGGAAGCGATCATCGCTCCGTTATCAAGCGAAAGCCTCATTTCGGGAAAGACCGCTTCTATGCCGTTCTCGGCGCAGGCTGCGGACAAGCGCGACCTCAACAGCCTGTTCGCGCTGACCCCGCCGCCGACTATCAGCGTGTTTACGCATTTAGACCGGCATGCGTATACCGACTTATCGACTATCGAACCGACCGCGACCTTCTGGAAGGACGCCGCGATATCGGCCGCGGCTTTTGCGCCGATGCTCTTGCCCTTCGTATGATATAATACCGCAGTTTTGAGCCCGCTAAAACTAAAATCGTAGGAGCCGTCGCCAAGGAACGGGGGCTTCAGCCTTACCGCATCCGGATCGCCGTTTTGCGCGGCCTTCTCAATAGCGGGGCCGCCCGGATAGCCGAGGCCGATCACCTTCGCGACCTTATCGAACGCTTCGCCGGCCGCATCGTCCCTTGTCTGGCCGAGAAGTTTGAACCTCCCTATGCCGCTGCATAATACTAGGCTCGTATGGCCTCCCGATACCACAAGCCCTATGAAGGGGAACCTGATGTCCGGGCGCCCTATCAGCCCGGAATATAAATGCGCCCACAGATGATTCACCCCTATCAACGGCACTCCGAGAGAATAGCTCAGCGCCTTCGCGAACGAAACCCCGACAAGAAGGGCGCCCACAAGGCCGGGGCCCTTGGTCACGGCGACCAACCCTATGTCCGTCAGCCTGACACCCGCGGAATCCAGGGCGTCCCTAACCGCATAATCTATTACTTCAACATGGTAACGGGTGGCTATTTCAGGGACCACGCCCCCGTACCTTTTATGGAACTCCAGGGATGAGGCCACCGTGCTCGACAGGATCCGGCTGCCGTCCACTACGACGCTCGCTCCGGTCTCGTCGCATGATGTCTCTATGCCGAGGACAAGCACCGCCTACCTCGCCAATTCCGACACCGGCACGACGTCTATTCCCCTCCCGTCCAGACCAGGGACGAGTTCAGTGAGGACGGCTATCGTGTTCTGCCTGTCGTGGCCTATCGCTACGGCCTCTCCGTTCTTCAGCGCGATTGCTACCGCCCTTTCGAATTGCTTCTTTATGTAAGACGGGTCGCTTTCATTGTCCAGGAATATCGACCTCTTCGCGAATTTCACCCCGATTTTCTTCGCGAGGTATTCGCCCGAGGAGTCATTGGTCACGAGGCTGTCGAGGAAGAACATATCGTGTTTCTTCAATTCGTCGAACAGCACGCCCATCAGGCGCAGGTCCTCCGTGGCCTTTGAGCCCTCATGGTTGGATATCCCCGAAGCATTAGGCACGGATTGCAGCGACTTGTTAAAAGCCGCCCTTATCTCATCTTCGCTCATCGAAGTGCATAATGTGGAAAGTTCCAGCCGCATCTTGGCCTTCGGTTCCATCGGCATATGCATTATGACCTGGAAGCCTCTTGCCCTGGCCTTCTCCGCGACAACCGTCGAATATGGAAGCGCCGGCAGTACGGAAAGTGTCAGGGGGCCCTTGATCTTCAATACCCCATCCACGTTTTTAGTATTGTAACCCCAGTCATCAAGGACTATCGCAAGTTTCGGCCTCACGGCCCTTGGGGGCGCCTGCGGGACGACAGGAGCAGCCGGCACAATGACTTGTGCCGCAGGACGCGCCAGCTTATGTATCAGGGTCAACCGCAGGATCGGTACGCCGGAATTGCGTTCGGTGATGAGATAGGAAATCTCTTCCCTCTCCTGGTCCTTGCCCTTAACGGACATCTGCTTGATGCTCTTTAATTCACTGCCGATCGCGAACCCGGCCTTGTTCAGCGATCTCTCGAGCCTGCGGCGGAAATCGCCGAATTGGAAATCATCCCTGACCCAATACCGCTTCTCTATATAGAAATGCTTGACCTTCCCTACGAGGTCCTTCGCCGTGACCTTCGCCGTTGACAGCTCGCTGTCGACGGCCATATTGACCGCCCTGTCCCCAAGGTAATTGACGGCGACGTTATACGCGAACGCGACGATTATCGCCGCCGCGGCCGCCACCACAATGTAGAGAGGGTTTATCTTTTTCGCTTTTTTCATTTTTTAGCGGAGAATGACCTGTAGATCTTTATCGTCTTTATGACATCGACCGCGCTCTGCAGCTGGTTGTCATACTCTTCCTTCTTCACGGAAGGCTTGGCGTCTTTCGACTGCTCGAGCTTATCGAATACTTCCTCGGGGTCCTTCTTCCCGCCGGCCTCTTCCTTCTTGAGCTGCTCGCGTTCTATGACGAGGTCCGGTATGATGCCCTGCCCGTGTATTGAACGGCCGCCCGGCGTATAATATTTGCTCGTGGTAAGCCTGATCGCGGAACCGTCGGACAAAGGTATCACGGTCTGGACCGAGCCTTTGCCGAACGTCTTCACCCCGACTATGACCGCCCTCTTGAGGTCCTGCATAGCGCCCGCGACTATCTCGGACGCGGAAGCCGAACCCTGGTCGACCAGGACCACCATCGGTATATCCGTGCGCGGCCTCTTGTCCCTTGCCCTGAACTCCATGTTCTGCCTGTTATCCCTGCCCTTGGTATATACTATCATCTCCCCTGTAGGCAGGAACTTCCCGGCGACATCCGCCGCGACGTTCAGCAGCCCGCCCGGGTCATTCCTCAGGTCGAGGATGATGCTGTCCATTCCCTGCTTTTCGAGGTCCACCAGCGCGTCCTCAAGGTCCTTTGCCGACCTCTCCTGGAATACGCTGAGCTTGACATAACCTATCTTCTCCTCGAGTATCTTCACGTTCCTTACCGATTTGACCTTTATCGTATCCCTTGTTATGTCGAAATCGAGGACCTTGCTCTCGTCCTCCCTCAATACCGTTAAGGATACGGAAGTGCCCGGCTTCCCGCGCAGTTTCTTGACGGCCTCCAGGATAGTTATGCCGCGGGTTATCTCTTTATCTATCTTGACTATCCTGTCTCCCGCCTTGACACCGGCCTTGAAAGCCGGCGTATCCTCTATCGGGGCGATCACTGTCAGCAGGTCGTCCTTCACCGCTATCTCTATGCCGATGCCGCCGAACTCGCCTTCGGTCTCGACCTTCATCTCCGCGTAAGTCTCGGGGTCCATGAACTCGCTGAACTTATCGAGCGACTGCACCATGCCCTTGAGCGCTCCGTAGATAAGCTCTTTCGACTTCACGTCATCCACGTATTCCGATCGGACAAGCGTAAGCGCGTCGGAGAACAGCTCAAGGTGCTTATATATGTCCTCTTCCTTTTCAGGCGCAGCCGGCGCAGCCTTAGTGTCCTTAGCTTTCTCATCGGTGACCGCGTAAAGGCAATTCGGGACCGCGATGGCCGCCGCTAAGACCAATAACAATATCTTTTTCTTAAACATCTCTTCTCCTCCCCCTGTTATTTTTTTGCCGCAAGCTTTTTTCTCAAAACCTCATTTACCATGGCGGGGTTCGCCTTGCCCTTCGTCTTCTTCATGACCTGCCCCACCAGGAACATCAGCGCGCTGTCCTTTCCCTTCATGAAATCCTCTACGGTCTTGACGTTCTCCGCTATCGCCTCATCGGCGAATTTTTCCAGCTGCGAGGCGTCGGATATCTGCGACAGCCCGCTCTCCGATATTATCGCGGAAGCATCCTTGCCCGTTTCACACATCCGCAGGACGATATCTTTCGCCATCTTGCCGCTTATCTTACCGGAATCTATCTCATTCAATAACCCGCAAAGCGCGGCGGGCCCCATCTTGAGTCCCTCGATCGCCATGTTCTTGGAATTCATATATGCCGAGATCTCGCCCATAAGCCAGTTGGCTATTACCTTAGGCTTATCATAATATTTCAGGCAGGCCTCGAAATAATCTGCATTCGCCTTTTCCTGGGTCAGGACTTCCGCGTCGTATTCCGGGAGCCCGAGCGAGCCGATGAACCTGGCCTTCCTGGCCTCGGGCAATTCCGGCAGGGACTTCCTTTCGGATTCGACGACAGACGTGTCGAGAGTGAACGGCACGAGGTCGGGTTCCGGGAAATACCTATAATCATGCGCCTCCTCTTTCGAACGCATCGAAATGGTCACGCACCTGTCGGGATCCCAGAGCCTCGTCTCCATGACGATCCTCTCCCCAGTCTCCGCGCACTTTACCTGCCTTTCGATCTCGTATTCCAGCGCGGACTTTACCCCCTTGAAGGAATTCATGTTCTTGACCTCCGCTTTCGTGCCGAGGCCGGTATCGCCCTTCTTCCTTATCGATATGTTCGCGTCGCAGCGCAGGCTGCCCTTCTCCATGTCGCAATCGGAGACATCGAGGTACCTAAGCAGCAGCTTAAGCTTCGTCAGGTACCGGTACGCCTCTTCGGGCGAATTGATATCGGGTTCGCTGACTATCTCCAAGAGCGGCATCCCGCAGCGGTTAAAATCCACGAGGCTCGAGTTCTCTCCCTCCTCGTGTATCAGCTTCCCCGCGTCCTCCTCCATATGCACTCTCTTTACGCGTATGGTCTTGACCCTGCCTCCGGCGTCTATATCCACCTTCCCGTCCTCTGAGAGCGGTTCGTCGTACTGCGATATCTGGTAGCCCTTCGGCAGGTCCGGATAGAAATAATTCTTCCTGTGGAACTTAACTTCCGCGGATATCTTGCAGCCGACCGCCAGCGCGGTCCTTACCGCGGAGAGGAGCGCCTTCTTGTTCAGCACCGGCAGGACACCGGGGAAACCGAGGCAGACCGGGCACGTATGAGAATTCGGGGGGCCTCCGAATTCGGTAGTGCAGCCGCAGAACATCTTCGACGCGGTCTTTACCTGCACGTGCACTTCAAGTCCTATTACGGGTTCATAATCCATCTAAAGTTTCGGGCTCCTCTTGTGCCAGTCGGTATAGCATTCGTACGCGTGGGCGGCCCTGAGGATCTTTCCCTCCCGGAAGAAGTCGCCTATAAGCTGCATCCCTATGGGCAGCCCGGACTTCGTGAAACCGCACGGCACCGATATGGCCGGTACACCCGCGAGATTTACCGATATCGTGAATATGTCCGACAGGTACATCGACAACGGGTCCGATGACCTCTCTCCCACCTTGAACGCGGGCGTCGGGGAAGTCGGGGTCAGTATGCAATCGAGCCCGGCCTTGAAGACCTTGTCGAAATCGTCCTTTATGAGGGCGCGGACCTTCTGCGCCTTCAGGTAATACGCGTCGTAGTATCCGCTCGACAGCACGTACGTGCCGAGGATGATCCTGCGCTTCGCCTCCGCGCCGAAACCTTCCCCGCGCGTCCTCTCGTACATATCGAGGATATTTTGCGGGTCCTCGCAGCGGCGCCCGAACTGGACGCCGTCGAAACGCGCGAGGTTGGACGATGCCTCTGCGGTCGCGAGGATATAATATACGGCTACGGCATATTCGGTATGCGGCAGCGATATCTCGGAGACCTGCGCTCCCTTGCTTTTCAGGAGCGCGACCGCTTCCTTTACGGCCGCGTCGACCTCCTTGTCCATCCCGTCCACGAAATATTCTTTGGGTATACCTATCCTCATCCCTTTTACATCGCCTGTAAGGCACGAGAGATAATCCGGCACGGGTATGTTGACCGACGTGGAATCCTTTTCGTCATAGCCCGCTATCGCCCCGAGAAGCAGGGCCGAGTCGCGCACGTCTTTCGTGAGCGGCCCTATCTGGTCGAGGCTCGACGCGAACGCGATCAGGCCGTAACGCGATACCCTGCCGTACGTCGGCTTCATCCCGACAACGCCGCAGAGCGCGGCCGGCTGCCTGATAGAACCTCCGGTATCCGAACCGAGCGCCATGACCGCTTCATCGGCGGCTACGACCGCCGCGGAACCGCCGCTCGAACCTCCAGGTATCCTCGATGTATCCCAGGGGTTCAGCGTCGGGAAATATGCCGAGTTCTCGCATGAGGAACCGAACGCGAATTCGTCCATATTTGCCCTGCCGAGGACGACCGCGCCTTCCGATCTCAGTTTTTCGACGACCGTCGCGTTATACGGCGGCCTGAAGCCGCTTAAGATCTTCGAAGCGCATGTGGTCAGCTCGCCTTCGACGCAGATATTATCCTTTATCGCGACAGGGATGCCCCTGAGCTTCCCGGATGCGGGCAGCGCTTTCGCGCGGGCCAAAGCCCCCTCCTTGTCGATACTCAGGTAACCCTTGACCTTGCCGTCGACAGACTGCGCGCGGGAACAGACAGACTCGATGATATCTTCCGGCCTAACGGATCGCTTATCCAGAAGGACCAAGAGTTCGTTTGCTGTCAGGGAATATAGGTTATCCATATTTACCGGTTATTCTTCTATTATCCTGGGGACCTTGAAAAAATTCCCTTTCTTCTGGGGAGCGTTCGATAGCACCGCCTCGCTGGGAGCGGACGGCCTTGCCTTATCCTCCCTGAACGGATTGGATGCAGCATGGGGATGGCTCATCGGCGGGACATCCTTGGATATGTCGAGGCGTTCGTTCAGCTTGTCGACATAACCGAGTATCCCGTCCAGCTGGTGCGCGATCAGGGAAACCTCCCGGTCGGTCAGCTTGAGCCTTGCAAGCCGCGCTACATACTTTACCTTATCGTCTTTTATGCTCATATTAATAAGTTAACCTATCATAAGTCGTGCCCGATGTCAATCCGGGGCCTAAATAGCGTCGGCTATCATCGCAAATTGCTGCAGCGAAAGCTGTTCCGCTCGTATACCGGGGTCTATCCCGATACGCGTAAGAAGCGCCGCGAGGCCCGCCTTATCCAGCGTGATCGCGTCGCTTGAAAGAAGCGAGTTCAACAGCGTCTTCCTCCTCTGGCCGAAGCCCGCCTTGACGACCGCGAAGAATTTAGACTGGTCCTTGACCTGGACGGAAGGCTTCGGAAGGACCTGCATCTCGATGAATGTCGAGTCTACCTCCGGCTGCGGGTAAAAAGCATGCCTGCCTATATCCAAAAGCGCCTTCGGTTTCGTATAGAACTGCACATAGACCGAAAGGGACCCGTAATCCTTTCCTCCCGGTTTTGCGCATATCCTGTCCGCGACCTCTTTCTGGACCATGATAAAGATCGTCTCGAAATTGTTCCTGTTATCTATCAACCGCTCTATTATCGGCGTCGTTATATAATAGGGGAGATTCCCTATCACCTTGACCTTGAAAGGCGCCTCGACAAGCACGGACTCGATGTCCACATCAAGAAAATCGTCGCACAGGACTTTCACGTTGCTGAACCCCTTCATGATGTCGTTAAGGGCGAGGCATACGGTCCTGTCCTTCTCTATGGCCAGCACGCTCTTTACTTCGCGCGCAAGCCTGGTCGTCATCGCGCCGAGGCCCGCGCCTATCTCCATGACCCAGTCTATATTGGTGAAACTGCAGGCCATCATTATATCCTCGACCACGTCGCTGTCGACAAGGAAATTCTGTCCGAGATATTTCTTAGGGACGATATTGTATTTCCTCAGAGCGGACTTGAGTTCCGGGAGGTACATTATCTGCGCCTCCCGCGGGACTTGCCGGCCATCGATACGGCAAGCTTTATCGACGCTGTCATCGGCCCCGCGTCCGCGATCCCTTTCCCCGCGATATCGAATGCGGTCCCGTGCCCCGGGGATGTCCTCGGGAAAGGAAGCCCGAGCGTGACATTTATGCTGTTATCCCGCGCTATCATCTTCAACGGTGTCAATCCCTGGTCATGGTACATCGCGATTATGCAATCAAGCCTGCCGCGGTAAGCCGAATAGAACAGCGCCTCGGATGATATGGGCCCTATCACGCCCGGGCAGTATCTTCTCGCAACTTTAACGGCCGGACCTATGACGTTTATTTCTTCCGTACCTATCTTTCCCCCTTCGCCGCCGTGGGGGTTAAGGCTGGCGACCCCTATCCTGGGCTTCGGGATACCGAATAAGCCCTTCATCGCATCATGGCTCAGCCTGATACAATCCACGATATCTTTTTTTGTTATCGCGCGGGGGACATCCTTGACAGGTATGTGCCTTGTCACGAGGGCCACCCTTAACGGGCCCCCGGCAAGCATCATCGCGAACCTCTTGACCCCGAACCTTGCCGCGATATATTCGGTATGCCCCGTAAAATTCCTGCACGAGGACGCCACGGCTTCCTTGCTCAGCGGCGCGTTGACTATGCAGTCCGCCTCGCCGTCCTCGATCATATCGAGTGCGCGGTCGAGATATATCAGGGACGCTTTCCCGGAGAGTTCCGATTGCCGGCCTATGCTTACGCGGCCGGGACCCACTGCGGCCGCGTCGACCAGCTTTACGTTCGCGCCGGCAAGCAGCGGTATCTTCAGCTTTCTCGATACCTCGGAGAGCACGGAGAGGTCCCCGACAACAATAAAATCGGCAAGCCTGAGCAACCCCTGGCTTGCCATCGATTTAAGCGTCACTTCCGGCCCTATACCGAACGGGTCGCCTGTAGTTATTACGACCCGCGTCCGGCCCGGAGCCTCTCTTTTACTTGATCTGTATGAAGGCATCGCGTTTTAATTTGGCCATCCAATCCAGATACCTCTGTTGTGCCTTCTCCCTGTAAATGACATTTTCGATATCATCGCGCGCCTCGGAGAGCGTACGCGTCCTGGTATCCCTCTTCTCCTCGATCTTGAATATAAAATAACCCGTATCGGCCTTGACGGGTTCGGAGACCTCGCCCGCCTTCATGGAGAATATCACCTTATCGAAATCCTCGCGCATCTGGCCTCTTTCTACGAAACCGAAATCCCCGCCCTCCTCCGATTTAAGGCCCTGCGAATAGAGCGTTGCGAGCTCGCCGAAGTCCCTTCCTTCCTTTATGAGCTTCATGACATCATCGGCCTTCTGCTTAGCCGACGGCTCGCTTTGCTCACCGTCAAAGCGAAGCATTATGACCCTGACGTGCACTGCCTCAGGCGCTTTTAATTCCCCGGAATGCTTCTTATAATATTCATCTATCTCGGAGGGGGTCACCACCACTTTCTCCCTGACCTCATGCGAGACGAGCTTGCCCATCATGATATTTTCCTTGTACCGTTTCTTCAGCACCTCGGTGGATATTCCGGCCTTCTGCACTTCGGAATAAAATACATCGTCTGACGGGAACTTGGATTTGATCTGCTTGAACTGCTCCTCCACTTCCGTATCATCCACCGCCACGCCCATCTTCTTCGCTTCCTGCAGGATAAGCTTATCCTCGATCATCTGGTTCAGGTAGTCTTTCCTTGCTGCCTCCACCTTGGCCGTCAGCTCTGCCCCGGAA
>JBAZFE010000013.1:0-19798 GCA_041653555.1 Candidatus Omnitrophota bacterium | reverse complement strand
CCCATAATTCCGAGATCCTCGGGAAGACCGGCCAGGACGTAAGGCGCTCGGAAGCGATAGCGAAGGTCGGGTCGGGAGGCAGGGGCAATTCGGCATACCTGCATTTCGAGATCAGGAATAAACATAAACCGCAGAATCCTTTGCACTATTTACAATAAAGTTTAGGATACGAGATAATGCTGCTTGATCCCGCTATAGGAAATAATTTTTACGGCAGGGGCGATATACTGGCCCTTCTCCAGAAGAGGGCGGACGGCCTCCGTTCGGGATACCGCCAGAACGTCGCTGTCATAGGGCCGGCATATTGCGGCAAGACCTCCCTGATCTACCGTTTCACCTCCTTCCTGAACTCAAAGGACCTGGTCCCGGTATATATCGAAGTAAAAGATAAGGGACTGCCTTCATTTGCGGAAAAATTCGCGTCCACGCTGCTTTACAGGTATCTCGACCGGACCGAGAAGGTCTCAAGGACGGCAAAGGCCGTAAACGCGGTCGAGCTTCTCGCCAGGTCGGGTAAGGGCGCGAAGGCATTCAGGGCGGCCCTCGAGCTTCCCGCGATAGCTTTCTCGGAGACAGGCCTTAAGCCGGTGGTCATGATCGACGAGTTCGATAAGCTGGACGGGTTGGGCATCGATGATGTCTTTGCCGAACTCGGTAAATTCATAATGGTGCAGAAGGACACTATGTATATCGTCACTTCATCGCGAATAAAACAGGCGAAGGAGATACTGTCGGAAAAGCTTTCGCTGCTGTTCGGGAATTTTGAGGTATGCGAGCTCGGGACGTTCGATACAAATGAAGCGTGCGGGTTCATAGATTCCAGGCTATCGAGCAGGAAGCTGCCGCCGGAATTGCGGGAGTTCGTGGCATCCTTCACCGACGGGCACCCGTTCTATATGGATTCGGTGCTGTTGAGCATGGAAAAACGCGCGGGAAGCCTCCCTTCGAGCTGCCATAAAGACGAGCTGGTAAATACGTTCACCGAGACGCTGTTCGACTCGAAAGGAATATTGAACCAGCATTTTTCCGTGGTTATTACGGAATTCGAGGACCTTGACAGGCGCATGACATCCGTGCTGCTCGCCCTTTCGAACGGCGCGAAAAAGCTTGTCGATATAGCCGCGGTATCGCGCATAAAGAAACCCGAAGCGGCCGCGCTCCTCGAGAAGCTGATCGACCCGGGGATGGTCTCGAAACACGGGACCTGCTATCTTATCCGCGATAAGGTGTTCGAGTTCTGGCTCAAGAACGTTTATCACAGCAAGGAGTTCCTGTTTGACAGCGGCTATGAACCGAAGATCACGAGGTTCAGGGATTCCATGTCCGGTTTCATAGATTCATATGTTTCAGAGAACAGCAGGGACAGGATAAGGATAACCGGCGAATTGTTCATGTCCTTCAAGGGCGAACTGATAGAGCTGTCGGGCAAGAGCCTTAAGATCCCGCATTTCAAGTCCTGCGAAATAGAGAATTCCAGATCGGAAGGCGTTTCATACATAAACCTGTCAGGCGGGGACTCGGCCTGGGCGGTACTGTTCAGCTCGAGGCCGTTGAAGGACAGCCATATTATCGATTATATAAGTTACTGCAAAAAACATAAGGACATCCTGAAGCGCAAGATAATCGTCACGGCGGCGGAAGTCGGGGCTAACGCGAAGTTATTGGCCAAGGACGCAAAGTGCCTCATATGGGGCCCGGGCGAGCTTAATACGCTGATGGATATAGCGGGCAGGCACAGGATAGTGCTTCCTGTTGAACAGCAGATGGCGGCCGGAAGGTGGGAAGAGCTTATGGGTTCGGAGACGGCCTGATGAGGATACTCGTGCTCTCGGACACTCATATACCGAGGATGGCAAAGGAGATGCCTAAGGCGGTATACGAGGAGGCGAAAAAATGCGACCTTATCCTGCATGCGGGAGACCTGACAGAGAATAAGCTGCTAGAGAAGCTGAATAAGATAAAGAGGACAATAGCGGTCTGCGGGAACATGGACTCGCCGGACCTTTCCGCGTCGCTTAAGAAAAAAGAGGTGATCGAGCTGAAAGGCCATAAGATAGGGCTGACGCACGGCTGGGGCGCTCCCGACGGCATGATCGAAAGGATCTACGGGGAATTCAAGGATGACGGGGTCGATTGCATAGTCTTCGGCCATTCGCATCATGCGCTTAACGAGAGTTTCAAGGACGTACTATTCCTTAATCCGGGCAGCCCCACGGATAAGGTGTTCGCGAAGTTCAATTCCTACGGGATCATTGAGATATCGAAGAAGATCAAGGCGGAGATAGTCAAGATATAAGAGGAGAGTATCTATGGACAGGCTGTGGGCTCCCTGGCGGACGAAATATATCACGAACGTCAACTCGATGAAGGGGTGCATTTTTTGTTCGAAGCCCCGGTCCGGCAGCGACAGGAAAGCGCGCATCATCGAAAGGAGCAAGCACTCTTTTTCGATCCTTAACATATATCCTTACAATAACGGGCACCTGATGATCGTCCCTTTCAGGCACGTCAACAGCCTCACGAAGCTTACGGACGTTGAGCTGCTCGACATGCTCCGGCTGCTCAACAGGACCCAGCGGATGCTCGAAAAGGCGCTGAAGCCTGACGGGTTCAATATAGGCGTAAATATCGGCAGGTCCGCCGGCGCCGGCGTCAGGGGCCACGTCCATATGCATATCGTTCCGAGATGGAACGGCGACGTCAATTTCATGCCGATCTTCGCTTCATCGAAGGTCATATCCCAATCGCTCGATTCCCTTTATGCGATGTTGAAGAAATGCTCACGCGAAAAGATTTAGAGGAGATAGAGTCCAAGACGTTCGCGCCCTACGCGATGAAGTCGCGCGATTCAAGGGGCAGGATGTATAAGGAAGAGGAGCATCCCTACAGGACCTGTTACCAGAGGGACAGGGACAGGGTCATACATTCCACCGCGTTCAGGCGCCTCGAGTATAAGACCCAGGTATTCGTCAACCACGAAGGCGATTATTACAGGACAAGGCTCACGCATACTCTCGAGGTCTCGCAGATCGCCGTTTCGATAGCGAAGACCCTCGGGCTTAACGTCGACCTTACGGAAGCGGTGGCCCTCGCCCATGATATAGGGCATCCGCCTTTCGGCCATACGGGGGAACAGGAACTCCATGAGCTGATGAAAGACCACGGCGGGTTCGACCACAACATCCAGGGCCTCAGGGTGGTCGATATGCTTGAGGAGAGGTATCCTGCTTTCAGCGGATTGAACCTGACCTGGGAGGTAAGGGAAGGGATAAATAAGCATTCGACCCCGTACGACAAGTCCAACAGCCGCGCGCAGCTCGATCCCGGGAAATCGCCCGTCCTGGAAGCCCAGATAGTGGACCTTTCCGACGAGATAGCTTATGATAACCACGACCTTGATGACGGCATGGCCTCGGGCCTCATCAGCGAATCCGACCTCAATTCGATCCCTTTATGGAAGGATGCTAATGACGCCCTGCTGAAAGCCGGCCCGGGGATCAAGGACCAGATAAGAAGGTACCAGGTGATACGCTCCCTGATCAACAGGGAAGTCACCGACCTTATCGTCGAATCGGAAAAGAAGATAGCGGAGTTCGGGATAAAGTCCCCTGAAGATGCCAGGTCATTCAAAGGCAGGATCATAACGTTTTCCGGAAAGATGCTCGAGGAGAGGAAGCCGCTGAAGAAGTTCCTTTATGATAACCTGTATATGAGCCATAAGGTTGTCAGGATGGCGGACAAATCCCGCAAGTTTGTGAGGGAGCTCTTCAACCGGTATCTCTCGAATACGGAGCTGCTTCCCGCTGCCAGCAGGCAGCGCCTCGAGAAAGAAGGCCCGCACAGGGCCGTCTGCGATTATATCGCCGGGATGACCGACAGGTATGCCCTGGATGAATACGTAAAACTTTTCAACCCATACGAGAGGGAACAATGAGGAACCGCATCGTTTATGTCTTCCTGATAGCAGCCGCCTTATTCGTTATCGTATATTCTCCGCTTACTTCGTACCTGCTGAAGGATCTCATAACGTATAAGCTGGAAAAAGCGCTCGATATGGATATCGTGTTCGGGAAGGTCAACGCGAAACCTCCGGCGCAATTGCGTGTCACCGACATAAAAGCGATGGATAAGTCGGGGCTTGCGCTTGCCTCCGAAAGGGCATATCTGCGGCTTGATCCCGGCAAGCTCTTACGGGCGCAGTTCGTATTGCATTGCGATTTCCAGAATATAACCGTCAAATCGGGCCTCGGTGAGTCGCTGAACAAGGTATTGGGGCCGTTCGGCGTCCCGCCGCAGGCATCATTCAAGTTCGACCAGGTAAAGGGCACGATAACCGCGAAGGGCGGCGAACTCTTCATAACGGAACTTAACGGGACCGGCCGGGATTTCAGGTTCTCGGGGAATTTCGCGAAAATGAAGGAAAGGAAGGTCGATTACGAGCTGGAGTTCTACATCAATAAGAAGGTGGTCGAGGAAAGCGGCGGGGCGCAAAATGGCCTGCTGACGGATGACGACGGCGACGGATGGTATACTATAAAGCTGTCGTTGAAGGGGGACCCGCGCAAACCCTCGAGCGTATACTTCTCGACCGGCGGCATAAAGCTCGAGATAAAACCCGATACGGAAAACACCAAAAAGTGATTGCATTAGCGCGGTTATTATGATAAAATTAGTAACCTTCGGAGTAAATAATGCCGCCAGTTAATACCCAAAAGCAGCAGCAAGAGCTATTTGACGAGTTCATAGTCGTCAAAAAGGCAAGAGGAAGATTTTTCGGCGCGTTGAACAAGTTCAATAAGCCGTTGTTCCCTCAGCACAAGCTGAACCTTTCTGTACCGTATGAGGTGCTTGCGGTGGCGCTTATGGGGCTGCTCGTGCTCGGGGCTATAGTGTTCGCGCTGGGTGTCGAGAGGGGCAGGGGTTTGGCGGGGACGGATATCAGCGCGGCAACCGCTGAATTGGCCGCGGTACCGGAACCCGTAGTTGCGGCGCCCGTAGAACCGGTCACTATACAGGTCGCGGAGGCTCCTAAACCTGTCGCGGCGCCTACGGCAAGGCCTACGGCGAAGCCTACGGCGAAGCCGTATACAATACAGGTCGCTTCATACAAGGCCCGCGACATGGCGGATAAGGAGTTGTCGCGCCTGAAGGGCCAGGGATATAACGCAGAGGTGGTCAAGAAAGGCAGCTATTATATATTGTGCGCCGGTTCGTTCGAAAGCAAGGACGCGGCAAAACAGACGTTTGCCGCCATGCAGAAGAAGTATAAGGGTTGTATAATTAGGAAACGTTAATAACCAAGGAGAGTATCAGATGTCGATCCATCCGAGTCTGCGCCCTTCGAAGGGAAGGGGCCACAGGTCAGTATTCAAGCGCTTCGAGCGCATAAAGATGCTTGCCGACAAGGACAAATGGAAGGAAGAGGATTCGGTATTCGGCCTTCCCAAGGTCAAGTCGTTGAAGATCAAGGTAAAGAAAGAAAAGTCCGAAGCCAAGGTGGCCGCAGAGGGCGCAGCAGCGGCCCCGGGAGCGGCACCGGCAGCAGGATCGGCGCCGGCGGCAGGAGCGAAGGCAGCAGGAACAAAGGCGGCAGCAGCGCCCGCAAAGAAGGAACAAGCGAAAGCGAAGTAAGCATGAGAACCGCGATTTATGCCAGGCAGTTCGTTATCACAGCGATATGCCTGGCTTTTTCTTTTGTTCTGCCCGCAGCTTATGCGGATGTGGTTTCGGCGGACAGGGTGAATGTCCGTGCCTCGGACAGCACTTCGTCGGAGGTCCTATGCCAGCTATCGAAAGGAGAGAGCGTCGTCATATCGGGCAGTAAGGGCAAATGGTATATGATAGAGCTTCCCGCTAGGGCCCTCGTATATATAAACAAGGCGAATGTCTCAAGGAAGGACAGCCTCGGGGTCGTATCGGAGGATAAAGTCCTGGTAAGGACGGCTGCGACTAAGTCCTCCTCCGTGGTCGGCCGCCTGAACAAGGGCGCTTCCGTGAAGATACTTAAGGAATATCTTGACTGGTACGAGATAGAAGCTCCTAAGGGTTCATACGGATGGGTCTATGCGGAATATGTCAATAAGGACGGAGAGGCTTGGGTAAAAAAGGATATATCTTTACAGGGCAAGCTTGCCGGGCTCGACGAGACATACAGGGGCGAACTCAAAAAGCCGATGCGGGAGATCGAGCTGAAATGGATACTCGAAGAGTACCGGAAGTTCGCGGTCGAAAATATTAATTCCCCCGAAGGGCAGCAGGCGGCGCTCAGGGCCGAGGAGATCAAACTGAAGATCGCCGAGATAGAGCACCTGAAAGCGAAAGAGGATTATGACGCCAAGATCAAGAACATATCCTCGCCGAGGCCGGGAGAAGCGCCGGTGGCGAGCGGCACATTATCGAACGTCGGAAGGATCTCGGGGCGCCTGAGCAAATATAAGCTGGTCAAGGACGGGAAACAGCTCGGATACGTTTCGTTCGCCAAGGAAGACCTCGGCAGGTACGCGGGACTTCCGGTGAACATCTGGGGAGCGAAGAAAGAGGTAAAGGGCGTGGTGCTTTACGAGGTTGACGCTATACAGGTCATAGAGTGACGATGGAATACGTTAAATTCGAAGATTTCAAGAAGCTGCAGCTTAAGATAGCGAAAGTCCTGAAGGTCGAGGACCACCCGAACGCCGATAAGCTTTACGTACTGACCGTCTCGACAGGTGAGGCGGAGAAGGTAATAATCGCCGGCATCAAGCTGCATTACAAGCCGGAAGAGCTGATCGGGAGATCCGTAGTAATAATAGATAATCTCGAGCCCGCCGTAATACGCGGCGTTGCCTCGAACGGCATGCTTCTCGCGACGAAGGACGGCGAGAAGCTGGCGGTACTCACACCGGATAGAGAAGTCAAAATAGGCAGTCCCGTATCATGACAAGCGGTAACCTGGCCAGCCTGATCATCTCTATCCCGATATTCATCTTCGCAATGGTCATCCACGAAGTAGCCCACGGCTGGGTAGCGTATAAGCTGGGGGATCCCACGGCCAAATATTCCGGCAGGCTTACGCTTAACCCGATATCGCATATCGATCCGCTGGGCACGGTACTGCTCCCGATATTGCTCATACTTATGAATTCGCCGGTCGTATTCGGATGGGCAAAACCGGTGCCGATAAATTTCCTGGGCCTGCGGAACCCGAAAAGGGATATTATGACGGTCGGCCTGGCCGGGCCGGCGGCGAACATCATATTCGCTTTCATCCTTGCGGCGATATTCCGCCTCTTCCCGGTCCTGCACGTGCCGGTCATCAGCGACATCTTCTTCGGTTCTATACTCGTGAACCTGGTCCTCGCGGCCTTTAACCTTATCCCCATACCGCCGCTTGACGGTTCAAGGATATTGTTCGGGCTGTTGCCTCGGGACCTGGCAGTAAGATATATGAGCATAGAACGGTACGGTTTTATTATACTCTACATACTGATATGGATGGGTTTCCTGGATAATTTCGTCAACCCGCTGGTTGTGATATTGGCCAGGATAATAGGTTTTTAAATCCAGGACGGAAGGAGGTGAACATAACAAATGGCTGAAGAGTTGACAGGTACGGTAAAGTGGTTCTCGAACCAGAAGGGCTACGGTTTCATCACGCCTGATAACGGGGGCAAAGATGTTTTTGTCCATCACACCGCTATAACCGGAGAGGGATATAAGACCCTCGCGGAAGGACAGAAGGTGACGTTCCAGATAGCGCAAACGGATAAGGGCGACCAGGCTTCGAACGTAGTTAAACTTTAACCTCAGGGTGGATCATGGATCCCATTAAGGTCCGCTTAGGCGACCGCAGCTACAAGATCCTTGTCGGGAAGTCTTTGTCTCCGGCGTTTTCCGCCGAGATGTCCCGGTTAGACCTGGGATCGGACGCTGTTATTGTTACCAATCCGAAGGTCAAGGCGCTTTTCGGCAGGCAGGTAAAGCTCATGCTCGAAAAGGCCGGCTTCAGGACGCGTTTTTCCGTTGTCCCCGATTCCGAAAAAGCCAAATCATTGGGCGAAGCTATGAAACTGCTGGCCGCGATCTCTGATGCGGACGGCAAGGGCAAGAGGCTGTTCGTGGCGGCCCTTGGCGGCGGAGTCGTCGGCGATCTCGCGGGATTCGCCGCGTCGGCATATAAGAGGGGGATCCCGTACATCCAGATACCTACAACGCTGCTTGCGCAGGTCGATTCCTCGATCGGCGGCAAGGTCGCGGTGGATCTTCCGGAAGGCAAGAACCTGGTCGGCGCCTTTTACCAGCCAAAGGCCGTATTCGCCGACATATCTTTCCTGTACAGGCTGTCTCCGCGCGATTTCAGGTCGGGGCTTGCCGAGGTTGTCAAGTATGCCATCATAGGGGACCGCGCGATGTTCTCCGTGCTCGAGCGCGGTATCGGGAAAGTCCATAAGCGGGATCCGGGCATGCTTTCTTACATAGTAAGAGAGTGCGCCGCAATAAAGGCCGGCATAGTTTCAAGGGACGAGAAGGAGAAGAAGTCGATAAGGACCGTCCTCAATTACGGGCACACGATAGGGCACGCAATAGAATCCGCGTGGGGATATTCAAACGCATATTCGCACGGGGAAGCGGTATCGCTCGGTATGATAGCGGCCGCGCGCATATCCAACAAGCTCGGAGTCCTTCCCGCCGCGGAACTCGCCAGGATAGAGGCCGCCATCGCCGCGCTGGGCCTCCCGGTGAAGCTCAAGAAGACAAAAACCGGAAAGATAATGGCTTCTCTCGCTTATGACAAGAAATTCATCCGCGGAGTCAACAGGTTCGTCCTGCCTGCGCGTATCGGAAAGGTAATAATAAAAGAGAATATCCCCGAACCGATTATCCTCAAGGAGATCGAGAGTCTTTCGAGTTGACCATCTTTAATGAAAGATAAGTTAAGGCCGGACCAATTAAGCAAATTCCAGAAAGCGCTGAAGTATACCTTCAGGAGCAAGCGGCTTCTTGACCAGGCGCTGACCCACAGGTCTTATGCCTATGAACACCTTAAGGGCATGATAATAGACAACGAAAGGCTTGAGTTCCTCGGTGACGCGGTGTTAGGCCTGGCCATAAGCGATTACGTCTACAGGAAATTCCCGGACTGCCTTGAGGGGGAGATGACCAGGATAAGGTCGCTGCTTGTGAACAGGCAGGCGCTGGAGTCCCTCGCCAGGAAACTAGATATCGGGAAGTTCGTGTTGTTCGGCAAAGGCGAGGCGGCAAGCGGAGGCTCCGGACAATCCAGGAACCTGGTCTGCGCTTACGAGGCCCTGATCGGCGCCATATACATAGACGGCGGGTTTAAGAAGGCGGAGGACTTTATAGCATTCCAGTTCAAGGCGGAAATAAGGAAAGTGAAGCTCGGCGGCGCGCAGAAGGATTATAAGTCTATTCTCCAGGAGTACACATCAAAGATGTATAAGACGACCCCGAGATATTCGGTAGTATTCGAGGAGGGCCCCGACCACCTGAAGCATTTTGAGGTGGCGGTCTCGTTCGGGGGGACTGCAAGGGGCAAGGGCGAAGGCAAGAACAAGAAATCGGCGGAGCAGGATGCCGCTTATGACGCCCTGTTCAACGAAGGGTTGCTTGACAAAACCGTCGGGGGGAAGTAAAATCACTCCATGGAGATAAGATCTTATAAAGCAAAAGATAGCGGACAGGTAAAGAAGCTCATATCGGATATACTTAACCTGGAATTCGACTTCGGGGATAAAGCCTACCAGTATTGCGACCTGGATGCGATAGAAAAAGTCTACGGAGGCAAGAGGGAAGCGTTTTTTGTCCTCGATGATAATAAGACGGTCGGCGGCACTGCCGGCGTGAAGGAAGAATCGAAAAAGACCGCGATAATACGCAGGCTCTTTGTGTCCAAGTCGCTGAGGAAGAACGGGTACGGCGGCCTGCTGCTTGACCGCGCTATAGATTTTTGCAAGAAGAACGGATACCATGAAGTCGTATTCCACGCGGCAACAGCGATGAAGAGCGCTATGGACCTGTGCAGGAGCAGGGGTTTTACGGAGAAGGAAAAGATCGTGTTGGGCGATGTCGATATAATCAGGTTTTCTTTGACGTTCTAAGGAGCTTTTTTGTTCGGGAATAAGCAAGATAAGGAAAAGAACCTCAGGAACCTTTCGGAAAAAGATATCCAGAAGCAGTTGTACGGGGATTATCTTAAGCCCGAGTACAGGGTTGAGGTCATGGATTCCTCGTTCATCGTGAAGGAAGCCAAGGAGAGCCCTATCCAGGAGAAGGTTGATATCAAGGCCAAGAAGGAGTTAGGCGCCGAACTGGACGGGTTGAAATCTGAATTTAAGAAGCTTCAGGGAGAAGTGAACAGGCTTAAGAGGGAGAAGGAGTCCCTCGACAAGCCGGAGATATGGTTCAGGCCGCCCTTGCTCAAGACGAAGCAGTTGGTGATAATAGGTTCCATAGTGGTGCTTTTAGCCGTTGCGGCCGGCGTGGTGGTCACGGCCAGGTTCCTCGTTTCGAAGGTCGGCCATAAGGATGGTTCAGCAGAATCTATAAAGAGCGTGCTTGAAACTCCCAGGAAGGAAACCCCCGCCGCAAAAACCGCCGCGCCTTCATCCGCAAAGAAGGCTTCAAAGAAGACGACCCGCAAGAAACCCTAGTCTACCCTCAACACAAAAGATTGGCCTGTCCCCTGGTCCAGCATCTCGACTTTATCGCTGTATATCTTGACGACCCTCATGCCCCTGATCGAACCGCCTTCCTCAATGATCTTATTCTCGATAATAGCGGCGGGTTTGCCGATGCCGTATACTATGCCGTTCAGCGTCAGGCGGGGGTTCGACAGTTTGGTCATCAGGTCGCTGATAGGCGTCGTTTCCTGTTTTGTTTCAACGGACGAAGGGGAGGGGGTATAACCTTCGGCGACCTTATCCGCGCCGGCATATGCAACGGGCGCAGGGCCCTTTGTTTTCACTGCGGAACCCTGCTTCGATATCCCGGTAAAATAGGCGACCGCGGCGATTATAAGGACCGAGGAAACCATCATAACGAATGACCTGGAAAACTTGAAGTCGTGCACTTCCGGGACGGGCATCTCGCGGATCTCCGGAACCGGCCTTGACGCCGGGATCGGCCCGGCACCCGGCCTGTCGGATGCTTTTCTCAGGGCTTCCATTATTATACTCATATCTTTACGCAGCCCTCGATCTCTTCAACGGATCTCTTTATCATGTCTAGAGTGATCTCCCTTTGTTCCATCGTGAACCCCAGCAGCAAGGCCCGGTCGCATACAAGATTGATCAACCTTGGGACGCCTCCGGAGTATTCATATATCTCGCTTATTGCATCCGGCCCGAATTTTACCGAATCGTCGGACCCGGCAATATGCAGCCTGTGCATTATATAGTCGTTTATCTCGGCCTTATCCAGCGGCAATATATGGTACCTTACCGAGATCCTTTGCCTGAGCTGCTCAAGTTCGGGAGAATTCAGTTTCTCCCTCAGCTCCGGCTGCCCTACAAGCACTATCTGTATCAATTTATCCTTGTCGGTCTCGAGGTTCGAGAGCATCCTTATCTGTTCCAGCTGCGCAGACCTGAGGTTTTGCGCCTCATCTATTATCAGCACCACGTTTGAGCCGGCCTTAAGCTGTTCTATCAGGAACTTATTAAGCTCGGTCAGCAGGCTGATCTTGGTCCTGGGCTTTACGGTAAGCCCGAAATCGGTGACTATCGCGAAAAGCAGCTGGGTCTCGGGGAGGTTGGAATTGAGGATGAAGGCGGTCTTTGTCTTCTCGTCAAGCTGGCCGATCAAAGCCCGGCACAAAGTCGTTTTTCCGGTGCCTATCTCGCCGGTTATCTCCAAAAAACCGCGCCTTTCCTTGATGCCGTATATCAGGTGGTCGAAGGCCTCGCGGTGTTTTTTGCTGAAAAAAAGGAAATTCGGGTCTGCGGTTACGTTGAAAGGTCTTTCTTTAAGCCCGTAAAAATTCTCGTACAATGAAAGGACCTCCACCTGTCGGGATTACCGTGATTTTCCGTAATAGTTTAACATCGCATGGACGGCTTGTCAAAATAAAAATAGTATTGTAAAGTTTACATTAAAAGGTATAATAGTAAAAAAGGTGAAATAAAATGGGTTGGATCGGTATCGATACAAGAAGATCGGTCAGGGTCTCTTTCGAATGCGTCGTTATCGTCAAGAAGAAAGATACCAGCCTTGTTTTCCGTACCCAGACCGAAAATATCTCCGTAGGCGGCACCTGCCTGATACTTGAGAAGGCCCTTCTTAAACATACACCCGTCGAAGTGGAACTTTTTCTCCCTGACGATCCCATGCCGGTGAACTGCGAGGGAAAAGTATCGTGGTCCGTCAGGCGCAGTGAGTACCTGAAGAAGAAATCACGCCAGTTTGACACCGGGATCGAGTTCACGAATATCACGGATGAAGACAAGGCGCGGCTTAAGCGGATAATCGAGGAACTTTTGGAGTATTGAAAATAATATAATTGACTTTTCATTTGCAGCGGTGGATAATGTTAGTGAAAACAAGGAGGGAACGAGCCATAAGCTAGGAACGCAAAAGAGGGGGTGCGGGGGATGAGCGAAAAAAGGAAATTTATGCGTTTCGATGTTTCCATTGAAGTGGAGTATATGGTTCCCGGGAACGGCGCCCCGGTAGAAGGGATATCGGTTACGCGGAACCTCAGCCGCGAGGGGATGCAGATCTCGGTGAACAGCAGGCTGGTAGCCGGTACGGAATTGGAAATAAAGCTGCGGATACCTCAGGACGCCGCGCCGGTGTATGCGAAGGGCGATCTGGTTTGGGTAGAGAAGGCCGAGGTCAAGACCGAATCGAGCGCCGGGATCAAGTTCACGCAGATGTCGCCTTTTGACAGGAACAGGATACTCGACCACGTTTATAAGGAATGGGTCGAGCAACAGATCGGCCAGAGTACGGAACCGCGCAATAAATAAAGATAAATTTATGCAAAGGCCAAAGATCGAGAGAAGAAGGCAGCCGCGTGTAGAAGAGAAGATCCCCCTCAAGATAAAAGATGAGGGTTTTGATGCTATAAGCGTCACGAAGAATATCAGTTGCTCAGGAGTGTTCTGCCAGGTAGAAGGTTATTTTCCCCTGTTATCGAAAGTAAAGATCGTCCTTTTGCTTCCTTCCGAAGAAAAATCAAAAGCGCATCCGGTCCATATAGACGGTGTAGTGGTGCGTTCTGAACCGGTGAAGGGTTCCCCCGACCTGGATTGCCGCAATATAGGCATATTTTTTAATAAGATAAAGAAACAGGACCAGAACAAGATATCCAGCTACATAAATTCCATCCTTGCAAAGAGGATGGTCATAATCAATTAAGGTTGTGTCCTATCGGATCCTTCGCCTGGCCTCACAGCTCCTCTGCAAGGCCCTTTTCCGCTTAAATGTCAAAGGTATTGAGAATATCCCTAAAGCCGGCGGCGCGATAATCGCCGCGAACCACTCCAGCTATCTGGACCCTGTCGTCCTGGCGGCTGCGTCCCCAAGAAGGATAAGCTGGATAGTAAGGAAGGACGTATATGACGTATGGTGGCTCAAGCCGATGTTCGTCCTTACGGGGATGATCAGGGAGAACGGTTCCGTAGGAAAGGCGTCGGCGCTGCTTGAAAAAGGGGAGGTTGTCGGTGTCTTCCCCGAAGGGACGCGGAGCGCTGACGGAAAGCTCGGCGCGGGCAGGAGAGGGATCGCGGTCATGGCCCTAAAGACGGGCGTCCCTGTCATACCATGCGGGATATCGGGAGCTTTTGAGGCCTATCCCCGCGGCGTTGTAATGCCAAGGCCTTTTCCGGTGAAGGTGGTGATATGCAGTGCGGTTGAGGTCGGGAAAGATGAAGCTCCCGATAACGGAAAGACCGATACGGCGCTCGCGGTCATTATGGCCGCCATAAAAGGAGCTATGGGGGACTAGATGAGAACGGATATAAGGAGCATCAGGCCGTCAAAGATAGTATGCGTCGGCACTAATTATGCGGACCACGCTAAAGAGCTTGGGATGAAGGCCCCGGCCGAAGAACCGCTTATATTCATGAAACCGCCGTCATCGATCATATATGACGGAGAGGATATCATATATCCGCGCGGCGTCACAAGGCTCGACTTCGAGGCCGAACTTGCGATAGTGATAAAGGAGAAGTGCCGCCATATCGATGAGGCCGCCGCTTCGGGATATATACTTGGATACACATGCCTGAACGATGTCACTGCGAGGGACCTGCAGTCAAGGGACAGCCAGTGGACAAGATCTAAATCATTCGACACATTCTGCCCCATAGGCCCGTGGATAGAGACCGGCATCGACCCTGCGCGCGTAAAGGTCGAGTCGTACCTTAACGGGGGCCTTAAGCAATCTTCCGATACGGGGAACCTGATATTTCCCGCGGCAAAACTGGTCTCTTTCATCTCGGGCATCATGACCCTTTTACCCGGGGATATTATTTCTACCGGGACGCCCTACGGGGTCGGGCCGATGTCGCCGGGGGATGAGATAGAGGTCAGGATAGAGGGCATAGGCTCCCTGAAGAACAGGATCGCCAAAGAAAAATGACAGGGCATCTTGAATTTGGCACGTTCCGTGATATACTTGACGTAGGAAAAGATATCTACCCTATTGGTGCGACGGCTTGGCGCGGTGATCATCAAAGCTGTATAGGGGCTCGGAGTTCCGGAGCCGCTTGCGGCGACGGACAGAGTCCCACTTGGTACAGAGGATCAAGCTGCTAAGCAAGCCCACGGTAGGGTGGGAGAATGTTACGGTCTAGGGTGTTATTAGAACCCCGGGCCTTTTTTTATATGCAGACAGTCCCTAATGGTTTATAATAGCGGGGAGATGATGAAACTGGCCAAAGAGGACATTTATTTCCATGCCCCTTACAGGATGCTCCTTAGCAGCCTCGGATGGATATCCGGTAAGGGCATAAACTGTGAGATATACGCGGACGGCGCGGCGCTCGATTCCTGCAACGCCGGCGAAATAGATATTATAAATAAGACATTCGAAGAGCACGGGTTGAAGAAGATAATACACGGGCCCTTCCTGGACCTTAATCCCGGCAGCAGGGACCGCGGCATAAGGGACCTTACGCTCGAACGTTTTAAGCGGGTATTTGAACTCTGCGAGAAGCTCAAAACAGGGCATGTCGTCCTGCACACGGGTTTCGATCCGATATTTTATAAGGACGCGTCCCATTTGTTCCTGAACCTGTGCGTGCCGGTATGGGAAGAGGCGGTCAAGGCGGCGTCGGATAAGGGTATAACTATTGCGCTGGAGAACTCGATCGATCCCGACCCCGAGATAGTCGTCGGGATACTGGAGCAGATAAAATCGCCGAACCTCGAGGCGTGTTTTGACGCCGGGCACTATTACGCTTTCGGGAAGATGTCGCCGTTTGACGCGCTGAAATGGTATCCCGATAACATGATTGGCGAGATGCACCTTTCGGATAATAAAGGCGATTTCGATTCGCACCTGCCGTTGGGAGAAGGCGACCTTGATTTCCGGGGGCTGATACGGGCGGTGCGCGAGAAGGGAAGGGAACCGATCATCACGTCGGAACCCCATTCGAAGGAAGACATCGAAAAGAACCTGGCGTACCTGGCCTCGATGGAAATTTAGGAGAAAAACGCATGGCAAAAAAACTCGGTAAGCCGGACGCGGCATTATTTCCGCTGCCGGTGGTCTTGGTCACGAGCGTCGATAAGGCAGGGAGACCCAACGTCATAACATTGGCTTGGGCAGGGATGGTCTGCTCCGACCCTCCCATGCTTTCCATATCGATAAGGCCGGGGAGATATTCGCACGGCCTGATAAAGGAACAGAAGGAGTTTACCGTAAACATCCCGACCTCCGATATCGTTAAAGAGACCGATATCTGCGGTACCGTTTCGGGCCGCGATAAAGATAAATTCAAGATCACCGGATTGCATACCGAGCCCGCGAAGGAAGTGAAAGCCCCGTTGATACGGGAATGCCCGGTCAGCCTCGAATGCAAAGTGAAGGATTCGATTGTCTTGGGGACGCACGAGATGTTCATCGCGGAGATAGTAGCCGTCCATGTCGATGAGTCCGTGATGGGCCCGTCGGGCAAGGTCGACTACGCAAAAGCGAAGCCGTTCTCTTATAACTGGGGTGAATACTGGAGCCTGCGCGAAAAGGTGGGATTCTACGGATGCTCAAAAGGATAGAGATCGTCTTGATGTTGCAGCGCTTAATGGACCGCATGTATGACGCGGTCGGGAAGTCCGTAAACGGCGCAAAAGGGATAATGAGCTATCTCGGCACGAGGTTTACCTACAGGAGGGATGTCCTCGTGTTCCTCCTATGCGTCTCCGCGGCGCTGATCATTTTAACGGACCGGAAGGTACTCATAATTACGGGCATGGCAACCATGTCCTTAAGCATATTTTTCTGGCTTTTGATGATATTCTCGTGGACTATCGACCCGCTGATAGATTTCAAGATGCGCATAAAGAAGATAAAACATTGGGGAAAGAGGCTATATAAATACTTGAGTTTCAAGTTCAAGGATGTAGATTCAAGACACCATGTGGAAGCATACAGCTGGGGGCTGCTTGCATATCTCCAGGAGTTGAAGGAGGAGATATCTAAGTTCTCCAAGACGAACCTGCTCGAGAAGTTCCTCATAAGGTTTTTTTCGACTTTCATGATCCTCACGATAGGATATGCGTTCATGTATTATGGCCTGTATAAGCTGGACCCGCGCAGTTTCGTGTCGATAGCCGAACAGACCGGGGCCGCCTCATTCGGCTCATTCGCAGATTTTGTTTATTACAGCGGCATAACGATAGCCACCGTAGGGTACGGTGACATATACCCGGTGCATAACTTCGCGAGGTTGCTGGTCATTATAGAAGTCATGAGCAGCGCGCTGCTGGTCATATTCCTGATATCGTCATTTACTTCGATATCGATACACCTGACCGCGGAAAGGCAGAAGGAACTGATAAGTGACATCGATGGGGAGATCAAGTCGATAGACAGGATATTCTCGGATATTGAAAGATCCCGGGGTAAAAAGAATGGTTAATGGCGCGGTAAGGCGCACAGCCGCAGTCCTTCTGGGAGCTCTGCTTTTCCTGCCTTCGGATGCGGCGGCGGAAGGGCAGGCTGCCGGCAAAGTATTGCCGCTGGATAATGTCACAATATCATTCTATGCCCTCGGAGGGGACGTCGCGACCCTTAAAGATCCCGTAGAAGCCGTATATATATTTAAGGGCGATGCCGCCGGCGCATTGTTCGGGCTTAAAGAGCTCCTCATAGAGGGCAGGAGGGAGCAGAAGGCCTTCAGGATCAAAGACCCGCTATGCATTGTAGTCTTCAGGGGTTTTTTCCCGGGGTTGAGTAAGGTATTTATAAAGAAGGTAATGCTTGAGGATTGCAAGTTCGATATATATGCTGAATATTGGGACAGGCCGGAGTATTCGACGCCGTCCCAACCCGCCGCGATAATCCCGGTCGGACAACTGCCCCCCGGCGATTATACCATTAACCTCTTTGTCGGCAATGAATTGCGTAAAAATACCGGATTTAGGGTAAAGGGACGGTAGGTCTATAAAGATTTGACATTTTTTCGATTTAATGGCATAATTGAGCAGAGAAAATTCAACCTATGGAAGACACTCATAATATACAAGAGCGGTTGTTTGATATAATCGAGTTCCTGCCGGATGCGACGTTCGTCATCGATGCGGAGAAGAAGGTTGTTGCCTGGAATAGGGCGATCGAGGAGATGACGGGCGTGCATAAGGATACGATCATGGGCAGGGGCGATTATGCTTATGCGGAGCCTTTTTACGGCAAAAAACGGCCCATCCTGATAGACCTGATTTTCGAAAAGAACAACGAGATAGAAACAAAATACGATTTTGTCCAAAGGGAAGGCAACGTCCTCTTTACAGAAGTGTTCCTGCCGTCGCTGAACGATAATAAGGGCATATATGTCTGGGCAAAGGCCACTCCTATCTATGACAGGTCCGGGAATTTTGTCGGCGCCATTGAGACGATACGCGATATTACCGAGAGAAAACTGTCCAGGGAAAAGCTCGAGAAACTCAATGCCGAGCTGATCAAATCCAATAAAGTTTTTAAGCAGATGGCCCTGAAGGACCCGCACACAGGCCTTTATAACTACAGGTATCTCGGAGAGGTCATAGAAGCCGAATTCCTGCGCGCAAAGAGGTACGCGCATCCGTTGTCCGCCATCCTGCTCGATATAGATTATTTCAAATCGGTAAACGACGTCTACGGCCACCAGTTCGGCGACCTCGTGTTGAAACAGTTCGCGAGGCAGCTTAAGCTCGCCGTGCGCCAGTATGATATAGTCGTGCGCTTCGGAGGGGAGGAATTTGTCGTGCTCTCCCCGGCCACGAACAGGGCGGATGCCGTCGGCCTCGGTGACAGGATACTCGAGATCATTAGCCTGTACGATTTCGGCGACAGGGAGCATAATATAAAACTGAAGGTCAGCATAGCGGTATCGTCGTATCCGGAAGACAAGATATCCAAGGGCCAGGACCTTATAGATCTGGCCGACCACATATTGAGCAAGGTAAAGGAGCTCGGAGGCAACAGGGTCTACTCTTCGGTGGATTTAAAGACCATAGAGGAGAAGGATGATTTCATACCCGCGCCGGACAAGACGACGGACGTCAGGCTGCTGAAGAAGAAGCTGGACAAACTGACGAGGCAGGCGAACCAGGGCCTCGTGGAATCCATATTCGCTTTCGCGAAGACGATAGAATTGAAAGACCATTACACCGGCGAGCATGTGGAGAAGACGGTACATTATGCCACCGAGGTCGCGCGTAAGCTCGGGCTGCAGAAGGAAGAGATAGAGAAGATCAGCCAGGCGTCAATATTGCACGACCTCGGAAAGATCGGGGTCAGCGAAAAGATCCTCCTTAAGAAAGGCAAGCTGACGAAGAAAGAATATGATGAGATAAAGAGGCATCCGCAGATCGCAGTCGACATATTGAGGCCCATCCAGTCCCTGCAGGGCGTCGTGCCTATGATCTATTACCACCATGAAAGATGGGACGGCAAGGGATACTCGAGCGGGCTCAAGGGCGACCAGATACCGATGGGCGCCCGCATAATAGCGGTCTCGGACGTATATGAGGCATTGACGTCCGACCGGCCCTACCGAAAAGCGTATCCGAAGGAAGAAGCCATAAAAATAGTCAAGAACAGTTCGGGAAGCCAGTTCGATCCTAAGGTAGTGGACGCGTTCTTGGAGGTCTTACAGCAGGAAAGATAGCTTTTGGATAAAATCAAAAAGATCCTCATTATTTCGTCGGATAAAAGCCTCAGGGATGTCCTTACGTTCTGCCTTGACGGCTGGGGCTACGAAGTGTTCGTCCACGAGTCGCCGCTCCACGACATCACCCCTATAAAGAAGATATCCCCCGACGTCATAGTCGTTGACGTGCACTCCGCGAGCAAGGCCCACCTCGAGATATGCCGCATGCTCAAGGATGATTTCGTGACCGCGTTCATACCCGTCATCACGCTTATAAATAAGCGCCAGCTCAGGACGCAGCTTTTGAACCTGAAGCAGGGCGTCGATGATTACCTTATTAAACCGCCCGACCCGCTTGATCTCAGGGTTAGGGTCGAGATGGCGGCAAGGAGGTCGCAGTACAGTTTTTATGCGAGCCCGTTGACCGGGCTGCCCGGCGGAAGGATCATAGAAGAGGCCGTCATCGAAAGGCTCAAGAAGGACATATCATTTTCCTTCGGATATCT
>JBAZFE010000012.1:0-20330 GCA_041653555.1 Candidatus Omnitrophota bacterium | reverse complement strand
GCCGACCGCGCTTGACAGCCCGCCCGCGCCGCAATCAGTTATCGCGTCGTAAAGGTCCATATCGCGCGCCTTCAGGATACAGTCCGCCATCTTCTTCTCTTCTATAGGGTTGCCGATCTGTACGGCCTGCGCGGATACCTGCTCCGATTCCGATGTCAGCTCGCCCGAGGAGAACGTGGCTCCGTGTATGCCGTCGCGCCCGGTCCTGCCGCCGACCACCACAACGAGGTCGCCGTTCTTCGGCACTTCCTTAAAAGATTTTTCCTTCGGCATCAGCCCGACATTGCCGCAGTATACGAGCGGATTGCCGATATACCTGTTGTCGAAGAGCACCGCGCCGTTGACCGTCGGTATGCCCATCTTGTTGCCGTAATCCCTTACGCCGGCGACGACGCCCTTCATGACCCTCTTCGGGTGCAGCACGCCTTTCGGCAGGCGCGAGAAAGGGTAATCCGGCTCGCCGAAACAGAATATGTCGGTATTGAGTATCGGTTTTGCGCCCAGCCCGGTCCCGAGAGGGTCGCGTATCACGCCGCCGAGGCCCGTGTTCGCCCCGCCGTAGGGTTCTATCGCCGACGGATGGTTATGCGTCTCCGCCTTGAAGCAGATATTATATTTTTCATCGAAACGGATGACCCCGGCATTGTCCTTGAAGACCGACACGCACCACGGCTTATTGAGCTCCGCGGTGGCCTTCACTATGGTCTCTTTCAGCAGGTTATTAATACGGCGTTTCCTGCCGCCGGCTTCGTAGGTTATGAGCCCGCGGAAGGTCTTGTGGGCGCAGTGTTCCGACCATGTCTGCGCGATGGTCTCGAGCTCGATATCCGTAGGGTTGCGCCCGAGCCTCATGTAATAATCTTTTATGTGGCGCATCTCGGTCAGGTCCAGGAAAAGCTGGCCTTCCCTGCTTATCCTCTCGAGGTCCCTGTCGGAGGCATCCAGCAGTATGATCGTCATAAGGTTAAAATGGTATTTCGGGGGGTTCTTAGCGGTATATGAGCCGTGCCCTGCAACGACATGCTGTATGACCTTGTTGAAGAGCAGTTTCTCGCTTATTGTCTTCAGGTCCCTCTCCGCGACCTTCCCGGAGATGGTATATTTTTTTGCGGTCTTGACCGTATCGACGCCGCCGATACCGAGGTCGAGGATGCCTTTCCTTACGCTCTCCTCTACGGGGTCCATGACGCCCGCGTTATACGTGACTTCGACTACGGCTTTCCTGCCGGTCTTGTTCTTGGGAACCGCGCCCTTGCCGCTTGCGGGCACCCGGCTGAACGAATAGCGCTGGGTGACAGGGTCCGACAGGAGTTCCCCTGATATCCTTTTCACTTCCCGCGGGCCGATATCTCCGCCGATAATATAGAGCTGGGCCGTCTCGACGGACTCGACACCTTTAATTCCGAGGTCCTCGATGTCCTTCCTGACCCCGGAGTCGGGCGTCCCGTTCTTTCCGTTTATCTCAATACGCCAAAGCACTTAAAGCTCCTTACCGGTTAGTTTCTTTAATGCCTCAAGGTACTTCTTGCTGGTCTTTTTTATTATCTCTTCGGGAAGGTTCGGCGCAGGCGGCGTCTTGCCCCAGTCCAGGCCTTCCAGGTAATCGCGCACGAACTGCTTGTCGAAACTCGTCTGCGGCCCGCCCGGCTTGTACTTCTCCTTCGGCCAGAACCTCGACGAATCGGGCGTAAGGACTTCGTCTATCAGTATCGTCTTGCCTTCTTCCGTCACGCCGAACTCGAATTTCGTGTCCGCGATTATGATGCCCTTTGAATCGGCGTGGGCCGCCGCTTTATTGTATATGGCTATCGCCTTGCATTTCACCATCTCGTAAAGCCTGTCGCCGAGCTTCTTCCTCGCGCCGATCTCGGTCATGTTAATGTCGTGGCCTATATCCTCTTTCGTCGAAGGAGTGAAGAGCGGTTCGGGCAGCTGGTCCGATTCCTTGAGGCCCCTCGGAAGCTTGATGCCGCAGATCTCGCCGTTCTCCTTATATTCCTTCCAGCCGGAACCGGACAGGTAGCCCCTGACGATGCATTCTATCGGCAGCGGGCGCGTCCTCTTGACGAGCATCGAACGGTTGCGAAGCATATCCGTCGAATCGCCCAGTTTGTCTCGCAGCGAGTCCATGTCGAAGGTCACGACATGGTTTTCCGTGATATCCTTAAGCAGGGAGAACCAGAAACTCGATATCTGCGTAAGGACCTTGCCCTTGAACGGGATGCCTTCCTGCAGCACGACGTCGAAACAGGATATCCTGTCCGTGGCGACGATCAGTAATTTGCCGTCGAGTTCGTAAATATCGCGTACCTTGCCGCGCTTGTAGAACTTAAGCGGTACGCCCTCGGTTACCAGTATCACTTCTTCTTTTGTCTTCTCTGTCATAGTCCTAACCGTTTGTATATCCTATCCACGTTCTTCGTGTAGTATGCGAGGTCGAAGCAGGCCTCTATCTCTTCCTGCGCGAGATACCTCGTTACCTCGATATCGTCCGCCAATGCGGACCTGAACTCCACATTCTCCTTCCAGACGCGCATCGCGCAGCGCTGGACCAGGTCGTACGCCTCGTTCCTCGTCACCCCTTTGCCTATCAGCGCGAGCAGCACCCTCTGGGAGAAGACGAGGCCCTTCATCCTGTTCAGGTTCTCTATCATCCTCTCGGGGTATACGGCCATATGCATCGCGACGTCGGTCGCGAGGTTTAACATGTAATCAAGCAGGATGCACGAATCCGGCAATATCACGCGCTCGACCGACGAGTGTGAGATATCACGCTCGTGCCATAACGATATGTTCTCCATGGAGGCAAGCGCGTTGCCGCGAAGGACCCTCGCCAGCCCGGCGATCCGCTCGCAGATGACCGGGTTGCGCTTGTGCGGCATAGCCGAAGAACCCTTCTGCCCCTCGGTGAACGGCTCCTCCGCCTCGAGGACTTCCGTCCTCTGGAGGGCCCTGACCTCGGTGGCAAACTTCTCGAGCGTGCCGCCGATTATGGCTATGGTCGAAAGGAACTGCGCGTGCCTGTCGCGCTGGATCACCTGTGTCGCTATCGGCGCCGGCGCGAGCTTCAGGCGCTTGCAGACATACTCCTCGACCCACGGGTCGACGTTCGCGAATGTGCCGACCGCGCCGGAAAGCTTCCCGACGCTGATCGCCTCGCGCGCGGCTTTCATGCGGGCGATATTGCGCTGCGTCTCGGCATATATAAGCGCGAACTTCAGCCCGAAGGTCATCGGCTCGGCGTGTATGCCGTGGGTCCTGCCGACGCACGGGGTTTTCCTGTATTTTTTGGCTTTTCTCTCGAGGGCTATGAGGAACCTGTTTAGGTCCTCGATTATTATATCGGCGGCATCCCGCATCTGGAGGGATAGCGCTGTATCGAGGACGTCGCTGGAGGTCAGGCCCATATGTATGTACTTAGCGTCGGGCCCGACGTTCTCTGATATGCTCTTTATGAAGGCGATAACGTCGTGTTTGGTCTCTTTTTCGATCTCTTTAATGCGGTTTACGTCGAAGCGGGCCCTCTTCTTTATCTCGGAAAGGGCGGAATTGGGTATGAGCTTCTTCTTCGCGAACGCCTCGCAGGCCATTATCTCCACGTCGAGCATCCGCTGGAAACGGTTCTGGTCTTCCCAGATCTTTCCCATCCTGGGCAGGGTATATCTCTCTATCATCTCGCCTCCAATGACACAACGTCAATTAAGGACAGTCCGAGGGACATATTTTCTTCTTTTTATATAGAGGATTACTTGTTTGATGTAGGCTTTTACTACGATTATTTATACCACAATCGGGTTGTGGTGTCAAAATAAATCTGATACAAAATATAGCGTATTTACTGCTTGGCGCCCTTGCTTATAAGCAGGTCCGCGATCTCCTTATGCCCGCCATCGACGGCATACGAAAGGGCGGTATTGCTCATAGAGGTCACCTCATTGACCTTCGCCCCCTTGTCCAGCAGCATCTGGGTGATCTCTATACTTCCGGCTTGTACGGCTCTCATCAGGGCCGTGATCCCGTCAAGGCCGCTGTTTTCGCCGTGCCGGCCGAAAAAGGTCCCTTCGGTCAGTTTTGTGTTCGGGTCGGCGCCCTTGGACAAGAGCAACTGGACCATCTCCGCATCCTTCTTTTGTATGGCAAGCGTAAGCGCGGTGTCGGTGGTGAGGCACCTCTGGTTCGGGTCGGCACCCTTATCGAGCAGCAGCTTGGCGACGTCCTTGTGGCCGGCCTCAGCGGCATAGATCAGCGCCGGATAGCCGCGCACGTCCTGAGCTTTGGTGTTGGCTCCGGCCGAAAGCAAGTCACCGGTTATGCCCGCATAACCGCCTCGCGCGGCATACATCAGCGGGGAGGCATCATCCTTATCATCGAGATTTACGGAAGCGTAATGCGACAGCAGGTATTTCACGATATCTTCGTGCCCGTTCTTCGCGGCTTCTATCAACGGCGTCGTATCATTCTGCCCGCGGCAATTGATATTGACGTCTTCGCCGACGAGCCATGCCACCTTCTTCGCGTCGCCGGACGTTGCTGCGCTTATAAGCGCGTCCTCCCGCGAATCCGCGAATGCCGTCCCGGCGCACAGGATACCCGCTATTACCGCTGCCGTGAGAATACGCATTGCCGTTCCTCCGATTGAAAAATGATACTTAATTTTTTCTTCCTTTTGCCTGATCTCAGGGTCAAGTATACCACCTAAACAAAAAAGGCGCTAACATAAAGTTAGCGCCCTCTTGTGTATTGGTAGCGGGGAGAGGATTTGAACCTCTGGCCTCAAGGTTATGAGCCTTGCGAGCTACCAGGCTGCTCCACCCCGCGGTAGTTTGCTGAAGGGAATTCGATTATAACAGACCGTGCATTCAATAGCAAGGCCTAATATGACCGGGATTACCTGGGCTGTTTTGCCTCGACGTGCTTTTTGAGGTCAGACTGGCGTTCGCCGCTCTCTTCGAGGAAGCCTTTGAGTTTATCCTCAAAAGCCGACGTCCTGAAGGACTTGCCGTCCGGCGACGATGACATGTTCTCACGGAAGCTGTTATCGCGGTTACCCGGCCTGCGGCTGCCTCCCTGGTCTCCCCTGTAAGGCCTTGACCCGCCCTGTTGGCGGCCGCCCGAGTCGTCTTTCCTTGGGGCTCCGCTCTTGAGCGTCAGGTCTATCTTGCCGTCCGGCGAGATCTTCATGACCTTGGCTTTGACCTTGTCTCCCATTTTAAGGTGGTCTTCGACCTTCTTGACGTACGAATCGGAGACCTGGGAGATGTGAATGAGGCCTTTTTTACCGCTTCCGAACTTCACGAACGCGCCGAAATCGGTTATCTTGGTTATCTCGGCTTCGACCATGTCGCCAACCTTGACCTGCTGGCCCTCGACCTGCTGTGTGGCTGCTGCGGGACTCTGCCCGTTAGTGCTATCTTCCATTCTTCTTCTCTACCCTTACTATTGTTTCACCCTTGTTTACGACCTGTAGCTTTTCCCTTGCTACTTTTTCAATATAAGTCGGGTCTTTTTGGAGCTTTTCCTGTTCATTGCGCAGGTCGACCTCTCCTGCCTTTAATCTCTCTATGCCGCTGTTAAGCCTTACCTGCCGCGCCTTAAGCTGGGTAAATTTCGTTATGCCCGGCAGGAACAATGCGGCGAGTATCGCCGCTGCAAGTATGACCTTCCAACCTATCCTCTTTTTCTCCAAGTGCGTCCCCCGTAGACCGCCTTATCGCCCAGCTCCTCCTCTATGCGAAGTAGCTGGTTGTACTTGGCGATCCTTTCGCTCCTGCAAAGCGACCCGGTCTTTATCTGCCCGGCGTTAGTCGCGACCGCGAGGTCGGCTATCGTCGTGTCCTCCGTCTCCCCCGAACGATGGGAGATAACGGCGGTATAACCGTTCTTCAGGGCAAGCGCTATAGTATCCAGGGTCTCCGTAAGCGAGCCGATCTGGTTCACTTTGATGAGGATCGAGTTCGCGCAGCCCTGGTCTATGCCTTTCTTAAGGAATTTTACGTTCGTGACGAACAGGTCGTCCCCGACAAGCTGGGTCTTCGCCCCGAGGATATCGGTCATCTTCTTCCACCCCGCCCAGTCGTTCTCGGCGAGCCCGTCCTCTATCGACACGATCGGATATTTGCTTATCCACGCCGCGTACATGTTTATCATATCATCCGCGGATTTGGAGGCTTCGGCCTTGAATACATATTTTCCGTCCTTGAAGAACGACGACGATGCCGGATCAAGGGCTATCGAGATGTCTTTGCCGGGCTTGTAGCCCGCCGCGGTGATTGCCTGGACTATAAGCTCGAGCGCTTCCTCGTTCGTCTTGAGGTTCGGCGCGAAACCGCCCTCGTCCCCGACGGCCGTGCTGTCCCCGCGTTTCTTCAGGACCGATTTTAAGTTATGGAAAGTCTCCGCGCCCATGCGCAGCGCCTCATGGAAATTAGGCGCGCCGACAGGGGCTATCATGAACTCCTGGAGGTCGAGGCTGTTGTCGGCGTGAAGCCCGCCGTTGATGATATTCATCAACGGGACCGGAAGCGTCACGGCTTTCGATCCGCCGAGGTATTTATAGAGGGGCAGGCCTTTGGAATTCGCCGCGGCCCTTGCGACCGCCAATGACACTCCGAGTATCGCGTTAGCGCCGAACCTTGATTTCGTCGGGGTGCCGTCGAGCTCTATCATTGCGCCGTCTAATTCTTTTTGCTTAAAAGCATCCATGCCCTTGACTTTGGGGGCGATAAAATCGTCCACGTTGGCAACGGCCTTCAATACACCCTTGCCGAGATAGCGGGCCTTGTCGCCGTCGCGCAGCTCGAGCGCTTCATGTTCTCCGGTCGATGCCCCTGAAGGGACAGCGGCGCGGCCGAACGTGCCGTCGCTCAGCACGACATCGACTTCGACGGTGGGATTACCGCGGGAATCAAGTATCTCGCGGCCTTTTACCTTCTTAATAGTGATCTTTTCCATGTCCTCTTCCTGTTAGTTTATGACACCGGTCAGCCGATGTCAATCAGTCTCTGGCAGAAGGCTGCCAGCTTTTTGTTCTTCGCCAAAGTGGTGCCTTCAAAATGGAAACGTATGAGCGGCTCGGTGCCCGAAGGCCTTACGAGCAGCCAGCTTGAATCCTCAAGCGTATATTTATGCCCGTCTACCCTGCTCGCCTTGACGACCTTCATACCCGCGACCGTCTTCAGCGGGTGCTTTTCCAGCATGTCCAGGAGGCGCGCCTTGTGCGCATCATCGAGCTTTATATTTATCTTGCCGGGATACGACCTCCCGAATTCCTTATATATGCCTTCCAATATGCTGCTGAGTTTCTTGCCGCTGGCCGCGACCATCTCCGTCACGAGCAGGCACGCGAGGATACCGTCCTTCTCGGGCACATGCTTGGCTATCGAAAGCCCGCCGGACTCTTCCCCGCCGATCACGCACTTGCCGGTCTGCAGGACCTCGCCGATATATTTGAACCCGATCGGCGTCTCGACGACTTCAATCCCGTATTTTTTGGCTATGCGGTCTATCAATCTCGAGGTCGAATGCGTGCGCGCGACCTTTGGGAGTCTCGGGCGGGTCTCGATGAGGTGTTTGAACAGCAGGGCTATGACCTCGTCCGGGGTATAGAACCTTCCGGACTCGTCCACTATGCCGAACCTGTCGGCATCGCCGTCAACGCCGAGGCCGAGGCGCGCCTTGCGCTTCTTCACCTCAGACAGCATCTTCCCTATATTCTCTTTTGCCGGCTCCGGCGGGTGCCCCCCGAACAGGGGATCGAGGTTATCATTGAGCACCTCCACGTCGCAGCCGCATTCCTTCAATATATGGTCCAGGTAGCCGCGTCCGGTACCGTGCATCACGTCGACCACTATCTTAAGCTTCGCCTTCTTTATCGTATCGAGATCCACAAGGTTCTTTATCCTCGCGAAATACTCGGGCCTCGGGTCGAATACCTCTATCGGGTATTTCAGGTCGGAAACTGCCGGTTCCGGGATATCTTTCTTTATGGCGGCGGCGCGCCTTTCGATCTCCCCGGTGACCTCGGTAGCCGCGGGGCCGCCATGGTATGGCGAAAATTTGAGCCCGTTATATTCGGGCGGGTTATGGCTTGCCGTTATATTTATCGCGCCGTCGGCTTTCCTGTTTATCACCTGGTAGGAGATGACGGGCGTCGGGGTGTCGCGGTCTGTCAGGAGGACTTTTATGCCGCTAGCGGCAAGTATTTTCGCTGCCGCTGTGGCAAATTCCCTTGAATTGAAGCGGGTATCGTGGCCGATCACTACGAGAGGCGGGGTCTTCTTCGAAGAATGGTGCGCCTTTACGTAACCTGCTATGCCTAAAGCTGCTTTTCTTACGTTCGCGAATGTGAATTTATCGGCGATAACGGCTCGCCAGCCGCTGGTGCCGAACTTTATTGCCATCTACTTTATAATTACCTTCCTGCCCCTTACCGTCAGCTTCCCTTTTGCGAAAAGGTCTATCGCCTCGGGATACAGCTTATGTTCCAGTTTATGGACGCGCGCCAGGAGTGTCTTTTCCGTATCGTCATGCCTGACGGGGCACGCTTCCTGTAGGATGATGGGACCGCCGTCGACCTCCTCGGTCACGAAGTGAACCGTCGGGCCCGTAACTTTGACGCCATATTGTATCGCATCTTTTATCGCTTGTCCACCTTTAAATGCCGGCAGGAGAGCCGGATGGACGTTGATTATCCTGTTCCTGTACCTCCCGACAAAGCCGCCGCTCAATATCCTCATGTAGCCCGCCAGCGCGATAAGCCTTATCTTCCTCCGCCCGAGTTCGCGGATCACCGCGGATTCGAGCTCTTTCTTAGACGGGAAGTCCTTAGGGTCGAAAACGGCCGTCGGTACATTTGCCCTGCGGGCCCGCTCGACAGCGTATGCCTTCGGGTTATCGCATACGACCAGCGCGAGCTTCGCCTTTATGCGGCCTTTCCGCGAGGCATCGATAATGGCCTGCAGGTTCGTCCCTTGTCCGGAGCAGAATACCGCGAAATTCATTTGAGGAGCGCGTCCAGCCTTCTTGATATCTCCTCCTTTGATATTACCCCTACGGCGCGGCTCGCTTCCTTGCCGTCCCTGAAGAATAGCAGCGTCGGGATGTTCATCACGTTGAAACGCGATGCCGTCTCGCCGGCTTCGTCGATCTCCACCTTCGCGACCCTTACCTTGCCGGCATAATCCTTGGCAACCGCCTCAATGGCGGGCGCTATCATCTTGCAGGGCATGCACCACTCGGCCCAGAAATCCACGAGCGCGACGCCTTTATGTTCGATTACCTGCTTGTCAAAATCCCCGTCCTTAAGGTGCAAAATACCGTCAGACATCAGTACACTCCGCTGTTATGCCTCAATCGATGTTGTATCCGGATATGCGCCATTTGCCGTCCTTGTCGAGCACCGGCACGACTATCTCCTGCGCGCCGACCTTCCTCTTGAAATCCGTCTTATACACCAGGATCACGTATTCGCCGTCAGGGGCGTCCTTCATCCTGTCCTGCCTCGTCGCGGAGACCAGCTTCCTCGATTCGGCCTTGCCGAGCATGTCCCTGAGGGACCCGCAGGTCTGCACCCAGTCGCTCTTGTTGATTATTGTCTTGAAGAACGAGGAAGTCTCGTCGTAGCTCTGCGCGTAATCCTTGTTATCTATCATCTCGAGCCAGTTCTTCGCCGCGATCTGGGCTTTCTTCTCGGGACTCGCCGCAAAGCAAAGCCCCGCGCTTAGCATAACGACCATGACGGCTAACAAAAGTCTCCTCATCTTACCCCTCCTTTTTGTTCGATATATTTCTGGGCCGCGAAAGCGGCGGTCGCGCCGTCCCCGCAGGCCGTTACGAACTGCCGCAGCAGTTTCTTGCGGCAATCGCCCGCCGCGAAAAAGCCCGCGCGCGAGGCGGCCATATCGTCATCCGTAATAATATACCCCTTATCATCCGTCGCGACAAGCCCTTTCGCGATGCCGGTATGCGGCGTGAAACCGACGGCCAGGAAAACCCCGGAGACGGGCACGATCTTCTGCTCGGACGTCTTGACGTTCTTCGCCATGACCCCTTCGACCCTTGACGTCCCCAATATTTCCGTGACGATGCTATCCCAGATGATATTTATCTTCTTTTCGGCTAAGGCGCGCTCCTGCAGTATCTTCGTGGCGCGCAATTCGTTCCTGCGGTGGATCACGTATACCTTTGAGCAGAATTTTGTGAGGTGCAGGGCTTCCTCTATCGCGGTATCGCCGCCGCCGACCACGGCGACTTCCTTATTCTTATACAACGGGCCGTCGCATGTCGCGCAATAGGATACGCCGCGCCCGCCCAGCTTCTCCTCGCCCGGGACTCCGAGCTTCGAATAGCTTGCGCCCATCGCAAATATGACCGCGGACGCGCCATATTCTCCCGTGTCGGACGATACCGCCTTCTTATCGCCCTTTTCCCCTATCTTTGTCACTTCACCGGTCTTTATCTCAAGCCCGAAACGCTCCGCCTGCTTGACCATCTCTTCTATGACGCCGGGCCCCGCGACCCCTTCGGAAAAACCGGGGTAATTCTCGAGCAAAGGCGACGTCAATATCTGCCCGCCAGGCATCATCTTCTCGAGCAGCAGCGACTTCAGCCTCGCGCGCGAGGCGTAGATCCCGGCAGTGAGCCCCGCGGGCCCCCCGCCGATGATGACAACGTCGTAATCAGGCATTAATATGCTTCTCCTTGAACAGGTACGTGTCGGCAAACCCGAGTATCCCCGCGATAACGTAAAAGCCGCTTACCGCGTACAAAATATAGCTCCTGTCCATCGACTCCGCCAGCTTCGACGAGCACAGCATGAATATCAGGAACGCGATATTCATTGCGATGCCGAGCGAGCTGAATATCCTGCCGCGCATGTTCTCGACGACCATTTCGTGTATCATCGTATTAGTCGAGATGCCTACCGGCGCGAGGAATATGCCGAGGACCATCGCGATCACGGACGCGAACATGAAAGACTGCGTCCATTTCAACATCATAGTGAAAAAGAACATCGCGATCCCTGCCGCGATAAAACAGCCGAATATCGTCTTGTGCTTCGAAAGGTTCTGCCCGGCCTTGCCGTAAATTAAGGAACCGAGGAAAAATCCCGCACCGAGGAACATCCCGAGCAGGCCGAGGTCCTTCGTTATCGAACCCATCGCGTCCTGTATGAAAACAATGATGACCGAATAGGCCGCTCCGGCGCCCGCCATCATGACGAAGAGCACGCGGAACGCGAACCTCGCTTCCTTGTGGCCCTTCAGGTATTTCAGGCCGTCGGCTATCTCGGCCGCGATAGAGGTCTTCATTATCTTCTCTATTTCCACCGGTCCTGCCGCCTTTTGCGCGTGCCTCCTGTGGCCCGCTATGAAAGTTATCGCGGCCGCGGACATCAGGTATACCAGCGCGTTAAGGTAAAGGCCGTTGTTGACCTTCACGATCTCGACGAGTATGCCTCCGACGACGAACCAGAATATCGAGCCGATCATCCCTGTCACCGTAAATATCGAATTCGCGACAAGCAGCTTGTCCTTCGAGACGAGGTCGGGGATTATCGAGAGCCTCGCCGGCAGGAAGAAGCAGCTTACCGTGAAAATCAGGAAGACCGCGGCGTATATCGGCAGGGACGGCGCCGATTTCACATCCACGAACATCAGCGGGACCGCCAGCACGACAAGCCCGCGCAGGACGTCGCAGACTATCATCGTCGTCTTCTTGTCCCACCTGTCGATGAACGCGCCCGCAATGGGGCTTACGAAGAACGACGGGATTATCGTAAAGGAGAAGAACTTCGCGAGCTCGAACGGTGAACCCGGGGTCCTGGCGTAGACTATCGCGATCAGGACCATCTGGTTGAGCCTGTCGCCGAATTGCGAGATTATCTGCCCAAGCCAGAGCAGGAAGAAATTACGTTCTTTTAGGACTTCCCTAAATCTCGCCAAATTGGACTCTGAAGTTTATGGAGCTGGCGAGAGGGATTGAACCTCCGACCCGCGATTTACGAAACCGCTGCTCTACCAACTGAGCTACGCCAGCTTGAGCTATTTTACCTCGATGACGCAGTTGGTGCTCCCGAACTCGTTCGGAACGCAGACATCACAGCTCGGATCATTCTGCCACGAACCGTCGACATAAAATTTGTATTCGTAACGTCCGGCCTTCAGGTTGAGGGCGGCTGTCCAGTCGTCCTTCCAGTCTTTCTTCATCGGGGCCGCGCTTACGTCCCAATTGTTGAAATCACCGGCGACGCTGACGCTGTTGGCGTAAGGCGCTATCAGCTTAAATGTTACCTTCTTCGCTCCGACCTTCTTCACGAGCTTTGCCATGACCGCTCCCTCCTTCTTTGTTTGTATGGAGTATATGGTGCCGAGGAGCGGAATTGAACCGCTCACGCCGGGATTTTCAGTCCCGCGCTCTACCAACTGAGCTACCTCGGCATAAATTACGGATTATCCGAAAGGTTTGGTTATTATATAATTTTAGGGCGGGCAAGTCAACCCTATTTTCCAAGCATGTCCTGCAGCTTTTCTCCTATTTTCTTGGCGGTCTCGCCCGCTTCGCCTCCGATCAGGTCGTTTATCGTCTCTCCGGCCTTGGCCGGCATCTTCAGCGGTATCTTCAGCGACCTTAATGCGCCGTCCGTTAAGGCCTTAAGCATTGAGTTCTTGAGAGCGCGGCCCATCTCGGCGCCCCACTTGAAATCCGGCTTGCCCAGGTCGCCGTATATCTCGAAACTGAAGCTGATGGTGTTATTCTCGTCCTTCAGGAACTCTATCACGTCGCTGGTCTTTATCTCGAAAAGGACCGTCTGCGTAGGGTCGCCGACCGGCTCGAGGTCCGCGTTCTCTATCCTGACCTCGCTTTTGACGTTCAGGACGCCCTTTATGCAGAGGGCCTTGGTGTCGATGTACAGGTCCCCTCTATTTACCTTTACCGAAAGGTTGTTTCCGTAATACGGGGAGAACTTCGGCAGCGGCACGTTAGCTATCTTTATGGTTCCGTCAAAGCTAATCGGCTTCTGCATGAACGCACCCTTGCCGTCTACCGAGAACGCCCCCTGGCCCTCTATGTTGCCCTTCACGTTTACGCTGGTTATTACGGCCCTGTCGGACAGGGATATCGAGTTTACCACTTTTCCGTTTATGCCCGAGAACTGCGTTATCGTCGCGGGTTTCGATACCTTCTGGTCTATGAATTTGAAGTTACCGTCCTTGACCTCGAGCTTCTTGAACAACAGTTCGCTCGAACCCCTGCCGGGGACCTTCTTTAGGTCCTGCTTGGCCTGCGGCAGCCTGACCTTCCCCGATTCGTCGAGGTACAGGATGACTTCCGGCCCGGTTATAGATATGGTCCTCAATATCTGCTTGTTGAACAATATAGGAAGGAAATAGAAATCCGCGCTTACCTCCTTCGCCCTAAGCAGGTAATCGTCCTTATTCTCGGGGTTCATTATGACGACGTCGGAAAGCACGATCCTCCTCTGCAGCATGCTCAATTCGCAGTCCCCGACCGAGATGTCTATGCCCGTGGAATCCTTGACCGCCTTTGTAAGGAAGTCCTTCAAATGCGGCGCGACAAGGAGCTGTGCCAGGAAGGCCAGGATGACCAGTATCCCTATTACTATGAAAAACCTTTTCCAGAACATATTACGCCCCTATTTTGAGAAAGCCAGGTATCCCAGCGCGACAAGGTTCAACGGTGATATGAACATCAGTATCGTAAGGGCGACCGACAATCCCGTAGATTTACCCCTTGCGGCCGCGATCTTGTACCAGATGAAGGCGATCAGGAACACAAAATATATCGCCACAAGTATCATAAGGATAGAAAGTATGAGCGCAATAAGCGGAGTAACGACGCCGCAAAAGGGCAGCACGATCAGCGCCATGAATACCACTATCGGGAATATGAAGGTCCCGTACTTCATCTTGGCTATGTTAAGCATCAGAAATATGTTTATTATGGGGAGCCACGCCAGCCATACGTTATCCGTTTTTGTCTTCTGCGCGATGAACTGCAGGCACAGGGAGAAATAAACGTAGAAGACGACCATAATGGGCACGAATACCATCAAAGGAACAAGCATGGCGGCTGTCCTTGCCCTTCCCGCCATGATCTCGGGCGCGGATATCGCGCCTCCATCGGGCTGTTCGCCGCCGTCGTCCGCCGGCGCCACTTCGGCAAACATCTCCTTGATCGCCCCAAGAGGTTCGCCCGACCTGACCGGCTTCCTGAACTCCAGCACGGTCTCGCCGCCGGGCCCGGACAGGACTACCTTGCCCTTGTCGACCGAGACGACCTTGAAACCGCCGAAACCCTCCCCCTTCATAACGTAATACGTCTCTCCCTTGTAATTCACCTGCGCGATAAGCTCATCGCCTTTGGCTTCGACATATCCGTTATATACGAACTCCTGGCCGACTGTCTTCGGGGGCAGGGGCTTGCCGTCCTTGCCCTTCGGCCTGTCTTCGAGCACGACAAAACCGCCGCCGGGGCCCTCTTCCGCTTTCTCGGGCTGCGGCATCGTCAATAATACCTTGTTCATCTCGTTATAGAACTGGTCCGCCGGCAGGAATCCGGGGATCCTGCTCAGGACCTTTCCGTTCCCGTCGAGGAATAGGATAGTAGGATATCCCGAGACATTGCATTTTTCCGCGAGGGAAGGGTCCTTTTCGGCATTTATCTTTACGCAGACGAATTTCTCCGAAAGCGATGAGACCTTTGGGTTGGAATATGTGTCGCTGTCGAGCTTCTTGCACCAGCCGCACCAATCGGTATAGAAATCGACCATGACCGGCTTGCCGCCCGCCTTCGCGGACTTTAACGCGTCCTGGAAATTGGAACGCCAGTTAATGGCGAAGACGTCCGCCTGGATGAACAGCAACAACGCTATCGATAGGGCTGCGACCTTCCTGCGAAGGGATTTCTTTTCCGAATGGATCTTTTTGTTGGCGAGCATTTTTTCCTTGGCCCTCTTTGAACGTTTGCGTTTCTGCCTGCGGATCTTCTCCATCCGCTGCCGTATCTCAGACTGCCGGCCGAGCTTCTTCTCCTCGACCTTCAGCGCTAGGATATGCCGCGCGATCATGCGGTTCGCGGCCTGCGAGCGCTCCCGCGAGCATTTGACCTCTATCCCGGTCGGGATATGCCGCAGGTGAACGCAGGTGGATACCTTGTTGACGTTCTGCCCGCCGTGGCCGCCCGACCTTACGAAGGTCTCGATTATGTCGCGCTCTTCAAGCTTATACATCTGTATATGATTATACTCCAAATCTACCGCAATATAATATTGAAAAGATACCCCGTGATCATTATTCCCAGGCCGACGATACCCGCGAACGTCAGTATCAGCCGCGTCTTCATGACCCTGCGCAATATCAGGAACTCCGGCAGGGACAGCCCGGTCACGGCCATCATGAAGGCAAGCGTCGTGCCCATCGCTACGCCTTTTTCCGTCAGAGCGCTCACGAGAGGTATTATCCCGGCGGCGTTCGAATAGAGCGGTATGCCTATCAGCGTCGCGAACGGCACCGCATACCATTTGTCGCTGCCGGCGTATTTTGCGAGGAAATCCATCGGGACGTAGCCGTGTATGAATGCCCCGGCGCCGACGCCTATCAGGATATAAAGCCAGACCTTTTTAATAATGAAAATGACGTACGTTTTTGCGTATTTTATCCTGTCGCCCCACTTGAATTCTACGTTCTCGGTAAGCGGGTTCCCGGATCTTTTGGGTTCGACGGCCTCAAGCAGCCTCTCCGGCTTCAGGGCGCCTATCACCAGCCCTGACACCACCGCGATGAGCATGCCGCTCGCTATATACAGCGTCGCCACTTTCCATCCGAACATGCCGAACAGCATGATAAGCGCGACCTCGTTTATCATCGGCGACGCGACAAGGAACGTGAATGTCACTCCGAGGGGGACGCCAGCCTCGATAAATCCGAGGAAGAGCGGTATCGCGCTGCATGTGCAGAACGGCGTCACGATCCCCAGTAAGGCGGCCAGTATGTGGCCGGCATACCTGTCCCTGCTGGAGAGTATCTTCCTTATCTTCTCCGGCGGCAGGAACGAACGTATTATCGATACGATGAATATTATGACAATAAGCAGGATGAATATCTTTATCGTGTCGTATATGAAGAAATTTACAGCGTCCCTGAGGTGGCTGTTGTCCCCGAATATATCCATAGGAAATCCTTTTTGTTGAGCGCGCCCGGCACGAGGCTTGCCGCGTTTGCGGCCCCTGCCGCGGATGCCGCCCGCACGGACTCGGTAAAACTTTTGCCTTTCAGCCTGTAAGCGATAAAACCCGCGAGGAACGCGTCGCCGCAGCCGACATCATTGGCCGCCCTTATCTTCGGCGGGCGCGCGAAGACCGTATGCCTGCCGTCTGAAGCCGTAGCTCCGGCAGCGCCCATCGTCAATAGGACCGTCCGGGCGCCTTTCGCGAGGAAACATCTTAGCGGGTCCTTCCCGCAGATATACCGCGCTTCCTTTATGTTCGGCTTCACTATATCGGGCTTCGCCTTGAGGCCTTCTGCCAGGGCGGCGTCCCTTGTGTCCAGGACCGCCTTTACCCCGTTCTTCTTCGCTATGCTTATGAGCTCCCGGTAAGCGGAGGCCGGAAGGCCGTTAGCGTTGGCCCCTGAAAATACGGCATATTTGCGGCCGCGCAGAAGCCCCGTAAAAATTTTCTTGAATTGCTTGAATTCCGCCGCGGAAATAACGGGGCCTTTTTCGATCCGGCGGGCTGCCTTTCCGCCCGGCCTTATATGTGTAAGGTTAGTCCTCGTGGAGCCGCGGATCTCCATGAAACGGCTTTCTATCCGCTCTTTTTTCAGGGCCGACCTTATGAATTTCCCGGTATCCCCTCCCGCGAATCCCGTCGCGACGCTGCCGACACCGAGAGCTTTCAGCGCGCGCGAGACATTTATGCCTTTGCCTCCCGCGCTGAGTTTTGCGCGGGCGCCCCTGACGGTCTTATCTACGGCGGGATTAAGCGTTATGGTCAGCACGGGAGCGGGCATATTATTTGACGGCTATGACATTTACCGAGAAGGTCTTTACCGGGGCGACGTCCTTCTCCCATGACCGGCGGTATGCGAGCACCAGCGTTGTCTTGCCTTCGCCGACTACCTTGAAACGCATCGCCATCTTTCCCGGCGAACCTATGACGTTTGAGTTCGTCGAGAACTTGAAATCGCCTAACTTATGCAGTATCAAGGGGTCTATGGACGAGACCTCCCACGTGTAGCCTGTGGTCGGGTTCCCGGGAAGCTCCACAAGGATGCTGTTGCCGGTCCTCATCTCGATAAGTTTGCCGGAGTCCTTCTCGATCAGCTTCTTGGCTTCTCTCGAGCCGGGCTGAGCGCATCCGGCGATAACGGCGGCCGAGACTACAACAGCGGCAATTGAAAGACGAACGCGCATTTCTCCTCCGTTCAATCCTGGCTTGTCACGCTGAGGTTAATAAGCGTGGCGGTACCGTCAGGTTCCTCATAATATTTAACCGTTACGTCTTCCGGCGTCTCGAGTTCCGAGAAGCTTATCTCTTCCGCGCCGGTCCTGATCTTCGCGTCATCCGGGACTGTTATCGCGACATCGTGGAACGTGTTGTCATCCTGGCTGAGCCACCTGACGACTATCTTCGAGCCCGCCCAGTCAATATCCGTCAGCTGCCCTACGGCGGTCTTTATCTCCCTATTCGCGGCCGATATGACAGCCGGCGCTGTGAGCAGCGCGGCGAGCACGAGCGCTGCGAGCGGAGCCATCCTCTTATTCATACATATCGACCGTGCCGTATGGGAAGGTCTGAGTGTTATATTCCTCGTTCTCATCTATGTTATCCTCGCCTCCGAAATATTTTTTTCCTACCAGGTCGCCTGAATTATTGAAGACTTTCGTCTCTTTCACCTTCCCGTCCTCCCCGTAGATCTTCTCTTTCGCGAGCCTCCCGCCGGAGTATACCCATTCCCTGGCCGACCAATTATCGACGGGGTTAAGCGCCAGTTTCCCGTCGGGCCCGTAGAACGCCTCGTATATCTTCCTGCCGCTCCGGTCCGTCACTTCCACTTTCTGCACTGTCCCATCGGGACGGAGGGTTTTCTTGGAAGTGAGCCCCTCATGCAGTTCGGCGAAGGATTCGCCGGCGCAAAAAGAAAGAAGCCCTGTTAAGATGAAAGCGCCTAAGGCGCCCCTTACCACTTGACCGCCACCTTTACGACGACCTTACGCAGGTCTTTCGCCACGGTTATCGGCGCGTGGGCGTCTTCGGGGAAGAAGACGATGAACGTCCCGGGGGCATGCGGTATCCAGATCTTCGGGACGTCGGAGAACAGCTGGAAATCCTTCTTGCTGTCGTACCCGCCGTCTTTCGCGGAGCATTCCTGGACGGGGTTCCAGCCGATCTCGTCAAAACCCGAGATCGAGTAATGTATGTCTATATATTTGTTGTGCGTCTCGAGCTTCGCGGACTTGCGGCCCTTGCCCCGGCCGTCAAATACCGTCGCGTAGATGCGCTCGCCGTCTATCTCGTACCTCGCGTCCGGCAGGTCGGCGATATCGCTCCGGAAAAGGAACTCGAAAGCTTTCTTGAAGCCCGCGTGGAGGTTGTAGTACCTTTCGGCATTCACGAGTTTATCGAGTATCATGGCAGGACCTCACTTATTTATATACCGAGCCTCGTCGAGAAGGCCTTCATCGTTGAAGAAAACGTATATCTTACCGCCTTCGAAGTAGTTGGATGACCCCGGCTTATATACCCACTTGTCCCTTTTCGTGAGGGAATCCTTGAACGCGACCTGCGGGTCTCCGTATAGCTTGATGACCTCGCTCTGCGCCATGCCCTTCTTTATTTCGCCCTTGTCGAGATCCGCCTTTATCTTCTCGAACCGGGCGGTCTCCTTCGACAACGTCCTGTCGGCGTCATCCATGCTCTTGCCGACCTGCATAAGCGTGCCCAGGCCTTCGGCACGGCAAAGGGGCGCGAAGGACAATACAAGAACCGCGGCTAAGAGGGAAAAATACGGCTTCCTCATTTTCTTCCCACTTTCACGGTTATGTGGTATTCGTCGGTCCACGGCCAGAGCATCGCGAAATAAGAATAATCCTTCTCCTTGATGAAATACAGCACCTGGTCGTCCCTTATGCCGCCGAAGTCCTCTATCGCCTGCTGTATGTCGGCGGCCAGCTTCTTCTTCGAGGGGCACACCTGCTCGCCGAAGACCTTATCGAGCCGCTCCTTCAGTGAGGGGAGCTTATCCCTGAGTATTACGGCCTCGAAATAGTAATAGCTGTCGACCCTTACGGTATCGAACTCGATGCCCTTTATCTCTTCCATCAGGTCTTTGAATGTCATGTCAGGATTTTACCATAAAAACTTTTTTCACTCCAGATAATAGCCTGTGCCTATGACCCAGCCGAACGGCTTGAAGAACAGGCTGTACGCCCTCTTCTTAGCCGGCGTATTTTCGCCCGGCTTATGGAACCAGTATACCGAGAAACCTCCGCCCGGTTTCTTCCCGTTCGCGATCAACTCGCGTATGTAATAAACCCCGTTGATATTGGCGTCGTAGCGGTTCTTGCCCTCGAGCCCCGGATCGGTCGCATGCACGATGTTCATGCCGTCGACCATGTCGGCCCAGAAATATTCCTTGCCGTCGTCGCCGTAACGCAGCTGCCTCAGCAGGTCCGCGCCGAGCTTCTTGGCCTGCTCAAGCGTGAACTCGCCCTTCTTGTGCTTATCATATATTCCCTGCAGCATACTCGCCGCCGCCTGCGTAACGCTCTTTACGGACGCGTCCTGTTCCGCGTTGCCCGACGGCAGCGCGTCCCTCCTTGTGACGACGAGGCGCCATTGCGCGCCGTATAGGCCGACCGTCGTCCATACCGCTTCTTTCTTTATGACCTCCTTCGTCCCTATGTCATAAAAATCATAAGAGCCCGAACCCGTCTGGTCCGCGGCTATCTTCTTCACGAAACTTATCACGCTCGGGAACGGTTTATACATCGGGTCCTCGAGGATATATTTCCCGATCTGCTTCGGGTCATCGTCGTAGATGTCCCTGCTGTCCTTCTGCATGACCCAGACATGGACCGGAAGGCCCTTGACCTCGGGTTCCGATACCGATGAGAATAAATATTCCGGCTTGAAAAGCAGGCTGATCGAACCGATCATCTCGCCCTTGTCTGAAAATACCGGATGCTCCAGCGCCGTGGCATAGAAGCCCTCGACCGCCATGAAGACATCCCCGAGGACCGGCCGCTTTGTCTTGCGCAGAAGATTGACCTGGTCCTGGCCGATTATATTCCTGCCCTCGTATTTCCTG
>JBAZFE010000011.1:0-22362 GCA_041653555.1 Candidatus Omnitrophota bacterium | reverse complement strand
CAGCGGTGTATCGAGCCCGGCCTCAACGATATCCACATTGCCGATGCGGGCCGGGGCCAGGCCGGTATCCGTAATGGCGCCGACCGTAAACCAGCTCAGGTCGCCGGGATTAGTGCCATCATCGGCAACACCGTCATTCGTGATCGTCAGCGTAAAATTATCAACATTGACATTATCGCCGGCCGCGGCTGCGGCAACATCCCCCGATTCGGCCCATATCCCGTCGGCGGTCATTGTCAGGTCGGCCGCGTGAACGGGCGCCATGAATAAACAGGCGAAGGAAAAAGCCGCTAAACAAAAAAACTCTCCGCCCTTATTAAGGCGAAGAGTAAACTTAACATCAAATCCCTTTGGGTTTTTGTCTCCCATGACCGCAATTTATCATATGCGGCCGGAGATGTCAATGATAATATGGATTCCGCTTTATATCTACTGCTTTGGGCCCTGCCGGGTCTCCTTCTGTATACTGCGCCACCTGGACAACTGCTTCGCGGTCAGCTCATTCTCAATGGCCCTCGCGCTCACAATATCCTCATAGCTCGCATCTGTCTGAACCTTGGCGATATCCTGCAGTTTCGCCTTTATCGTATTCAGGTCCCCCTTCTTCTCGACCAGCATGTCGAGTTCCGCCTTGAGGCCGTCGAGCTGCTTCTTCTTATCCGCAAGGTATGACTGCAATTTCGCCAGTATATCGCGCATATTCTTCTCTTGCTTATCGGTAAGGGACAGTTCCTGCTTGTAGTCAAAAATGTACTTGCCGGCTTTCGCGCCGGCAGCCTGCGCGAAGCAGGCGCTGGCGCATACCGATAAAACCAACGCGGCCGCCAGCGTGATAATGAGGGACTTTTTGATCTTGCACCTCCTATTTTGATAAAGGCATATCCAGCAGGCCGGGCCACTTGGTTTCCCAACCCGAATAATGCGTCACTCCCGTGACTACCGTAATGCTTTTATGTTTCTCGTCCCCGGCATTATCGGCGAACGATTCCGCCGCGGATACCGGTATTATCTTGTCGTTATACGCGACAAAATGCCGCTGGGGAAGCCCTTTTAACCTGCCCGCGATACCGGCGGGGTTCAGCGACCCTTTAAGAGGGCTGACTTTATTCCAGCTGCTTACGGCATCGCTGTCAAGGTTGCCGGCTATCGTGCGCAAACCCGCAACATCGCCCCGGCGCGCGGCGATCAGCGCCGCTACCGCTCCTCCTCCCGAATACCCGACAAGCGAGACCGATCCGGCTCCTGCCATGTCGCGCAAACAGCTGACCGCCGAATCCATATCGGCGATCACCTCAGGCGCAAATCTTTTAGACATCCAGTATTTTGCGTCGCAGTCTGACGCTCCCTGGGAAGGATATTGTCCCGGACGGGCCAGGTATGCGACATTCGGCGACGGGTCAAGGGATGCAAGCCTCATTACGAGGGGATCTGAAGGCGTCGGATCGGATGAAGCGCTGTACCGGGTTATCCATGCGCGGCCATCGCCTTCAATGTAGACCGTGAGCGGTTCTCCGAGGCTGTTGACCTTTATGCGGGAAAAAAGCACGAAATCGCGGCCGCGGATAAGCTTTTTGGTGAACCCGCTATCGCGTTCCAGGTTACAAGATGTAGTCGCGCAGCCCGAAAGGCAAAACAAGGCGAGCAGCGCGCAAAACGGCCTCATTATTACTGCCCCGATGAGTGGCTTTGCAGCGACAGGCTGCAGCCGACCGTCCCCTTGATCAGTACGGGCAGGCGGTCCTTGTCCTTGCTGACCCATATCTCGAATTTATCGGGCTTGCTGGTAAAGTGGTAGGCTGTCACTTTTCTATCGTTGACCTTCACGTCCTCGATACCGACGAGCGTGACGGTAAACACTTCCTGAAGGCGTATGACCGTGCTCCATCCCACGTCCAGGTCATCCACATGGCGCAGGCTAAAAGGCAGGAGCACCGCATTATGGTACGGGGTATCCGATTTATACTTATATTCGTCGGCGATCTTATCGTTCGTGAACTTCCTGATGACGAGGGAATTGTCCAGCGGGTCATACTCTTCGACAAGGTGCTCCTTCGCCAGCGGCCAGGTGATATGACGCTCCACTATCAGCGGCAGGCCCGTCCCCGGGTCGGCATATATCTCTTCAAGGTCGCTGAATCCCGCCAGCTTAGTCCGGAAGGTCACAAGCCAGTATGTCTTGCCCTCGCGGTCGACCAGCCCCATATCCTCGTACTCGGCCTTGCCGGCGGGGCTTACATTATAGATTATCTTTTCGCCCTGGGATATCGCGGCTGATGCGAAATCACCCGAAACGAGCAATGACGCCGCTAACAGGAAAATTGACGCTGCTTTACTCCCCACAGCTGCGGACCTTTCTAACCAGAATGGCATTTCGTCCTGACGAGCTCGACCAGCTCATTCACGGTACCAACCGCGTCGACCTCTTCGTCTGATATTTTGATATTATACTTCTCTTCGAGGTCGATTGCCAGCCTTACTTTATCAACAAAATCCATGAAGAGATGCTCTATAAGCAGGGATTCCGGGATTATCCTCTCCGGCGGCATCTTGATCTGATCGTTTATCAGCTCCCTTATCTCCATGAATAGCTTCATTGCACCATCCCCGGGGGGACTTTCTTCCAGTCGTAACCCCGCGCCGCTTCCTCAAATCCAAGGTCAAACAATCTGCGCATTTCGACCGGATCGAAAGGCTCTTTCGCTTTGGACACATGCGTCGATGGTATATAGGCCAGGTTGAAATCCCCTTTACCCAATTCCGTAAAAGCATACAATTGGTATATGTCCCCGACTCCCTGGGCGTTTATCATCGTATCTACTGTGCGCTCCGCGATGGCAGATATCCTGTCAGGGACTTCCTTCCAGACGGCATCCACATAGCCGTTCCTGATCACGTATATCTTGTACCGCAGGCCGCGGATATCCGTCCCTTTTTTCCTGGCGGCGTCTTCCATTCCCTGGACGACATCGTAAAGAAAAAACACCTGTTTTACCACCCCTCCATCGACATGCATCTCATCATATGTCTTATCACCAGCTTGTACTTTTAGATACACGGGCGGAAAAGCTATCGGGATGGATGCTGAAGCCAGTATTATCTTGCGGAATAACATAAGGGCTCTCTCATCGCCTATCGAGGCGATCTTCCCCATATCCCATATCACAAGGCGCTGGGCATCAAGATTGGTGGTTCCCACATAAAGCCTGCGTCCCTTGCTATATTCGGCGGCTATCTTATTTAGAAATTGTCCGTCAAAATATTTCTCGATATGGCGTTTCAGCGGCTTGGGGCTCGCAAAGGAATTCACGAACGGTATGCTTATATTCATGATATCTTTTGTCGAATATCTGGTACAGAACTCCTCCAGCTTATCGTCATATTCACTTCCGAGAAAGGCGAAAGGCGCTATTATCGCCCCGGTGCTTATGCCGGTAACGACCTTAAATACCGGCCGTGTCCCTGACTGTGTCCACCCGCTGAGCAAACCAGCGCCGTATGCGCCATTAGCGGCTCCCCCGGAAACCGCAAGCATAGAATAGGTGCCGCCTATCCCGGCGTTCTCGACCAGGTTGATGATATCATTCCTGAAATATTCGCTCGGGCTGCCGCTATAGACCCTGATATCCTTCATGCCGGAGATACTCGCATCATTCAGCATTTTTTCCGGCACCGCATGGCGCATCGTCGCGCAGCCGGATACGAGGAAGATAACTGCCGCTATAAAGCATGCCTGTCTTATCTTTTGGGCCATTTTCATCAAATCAGTAATTTTGAACATATATTCCAATATATGAACATATGTTCATATCAAAATATACCATTCGTCAGCGGTTTTGTCAAGGCAATCGATCAGCGGGAATGCTCCCGTATTACCTGCCGGAGGTGCCTTTCAGGAGGTATCTTAGTATAAGATCGGACTTGCCGGCCAGGCTCCTCTTTCCCTTCTTCCCTTCCTGGAACCAGTCAAGGACGACCGTCTTCAGGATATTGATGAACACGTCCACTACCTGCTCCGTATCGAAATCCTTGCTGATGACCTTCTCTTCCTGCGCCTGCCTGATCGTGTCCATCAGGTATTTGTTAAGCCTGCGGCCTATCGGTGTCCTTTTAAGCCTTACTTCCATCAATAACCTGTCGGCCTCAGAGACAAATATACGGAAAAAATCCAGGTTCTCCTCAAAATATGCAAGCGATTCCCGCACAAAGATCTCCAGCCTGCCTTTGGCATCGACGCCTGCCGGCATATTCTCCTCGATCGCGGACATCATGACCTTCATCTTTTCTTCGAACAGTGACAGGTATAAGGCATCCTTGTCCTTGAAATGAAGGTAGACCGTGCCGATAGCATATTGGGCCTGTTTCGCGATCTCCCTTATCGTCGCCCTATGGTATCCCCTGACGGCAAACTGGTGCTCTGCCGCCCTATAGATATCGGCCCTGCGCAACTGCCTGTCCCTTTCCTTCCTGCTGAATGCGGCCATTTCACCTCGTTTAGAACCCTATCTAATTTATGAACATGCGTTCACGAAATATATACCATCCATACTTTTATTTGTCAAGCCAATTACTTTTAAAATATAAAGAGACGTTCACCAGGCCTATTAACGCCGGCACCTCAACTAACGGCCCTATTACCGCGGCAAACGCTACTCCGGAATTTATCCCAAATACCGCGACAGCCACGGCAATGGCCAGCTCGAAATTATTGCTTGCGGCAGTAAACGAAAGCGTCGCAGTCTTGGCATATCCGGCATTGAATTTCTTGCCCATATAAAACGAGATCAAGAACATTACCACAAAATATATAAGCAGAGGTACCGCTATTCTCACCACATCAAGCGGGATCCGCACTATGAACTCGCCTTTCAAGGAAAACATGACTAAGATCGTAAATATAAGGGCTATCAGGGTTATCGGGCTTATTTTAGGGATGAATTTCTTCTCGTACCATTCCTTTCCCCTGAGCCTTATCAGGGAAAACCGGGTAACAAAACCCGCGATAAAGGGGATCCCCAAATAAATGAATACGCTTTGCGCGATCTGCGCGATGGTGACATCGACCACGACACCGCGAACCCCAAACCATGGCGGGATAATCGTGATAAAAACCCACGCATACACGGAATAAAACAATACCTGGAATATTGAATTGAACGCCACAAGCCCCGCACAATACTCGGTATCGCCCTTGGCAAGATCGTTCCACACGATAACCATGGCGATACACCTGGCAAGGCCGATCATGATCAATCCAACCATGTAGTCCGGATAGCCTCTCAAAAATGTAATTGCCAAAACAAACATCAGGACGGGGCCGATTATCCAGTTCTGGACCAGTGAGAGTCCGAGGATCCTGTAGTCCCGGAAAACGTCGCCCATCTCCTCATATTTGACCTTGGCAAGCGGCGGATACATCATAAGGACCAGGCCGATCGCAATAGGGATGTTGGTCGTGCCGGCCTGAAATCTATTCCAAAATCCGACTATCTGCGGAAAAAAGTAGCCGGATAGCACGCCGACTGCCATGGCTAAAAATATCCATAGAGTCAGGAACCTGTCCAGGAAAGAGAGTTTCTTTACGACGTTTTCCGGCATCATAATCCTCGGTATATCCCTACCAGAACAAAGATGATGCCTGTGGCCTTGCGCATGTAATACTCCAGTTTCGTTAGATTATTAAACCAGCGGCTCAATGAACTAACCCCCATGGCGATCGCTATCGCAAACACTAATACCGGCAAACCCGTGCCGATCCCGTAAATAAACGGTAACGTTACCCCGGACTTGGATTGAAGCGCAAGCGGGATCAGGCTGCCGAAGAAAAGGGCAGCGGAGACCGGACAAAAAGCAAGAGCAAATATCGCCCCTAATAAGAACGCCCCCGGGGCGCCGGCTTCAACAAGCTTATTATGATGCTTTTGGGAAAACGACAACCCCGGAAAATTTATCTTAATTACGTCAAGTAAAATTAATCCGGTAACGATCAGGATGGGCCCGAGGGCTTTGGCCATATATTTCTGCAGGAATTGCGCGGCCTCCGGGATACCCAGAACAGAATTAATAAGAATAAATCCCAATATCGCATAGGCAGCCATCCTGCCAAGTGTATATGCGGCACCGGAAAGCAAAACCAGGAACGGATGAGCTATCTTTTTGGCTAAGAACGATATGGCTGCCACATTAACAGCCAGCGGGCATGGGCTTATCGATGTTAATATACCCAGCCATAATGCAGACCCGAAGCTTATAAACAGCTCCGTCATTGCGCTTCTTTCAAAAGGCCCGCTGCCTCGTTCTTTACGTAATCGATGAATTTCTGCTTATTGCCGGCGTATTCCCAGATCTTATCGAGATTCTTCCATTTTGTTTCCTTGCCGTTTACCACCAATGACAAGATAAGGGATTTCGTATAAAGCTGGTAATCCTTTATATAATGCTCATTTTCTTTCTCTTCCACATTGATCACCTTAAGGCCGTCCCCTATCGCCTCCTTCGAATACTGTTCCAATTTATGGCAGGTAGGGCAGCGCGCCGTCCCATGGAAATAATATGCGACTACGCACGCGGCCTTCGCGTCCTCCGCCGCATCAACCGTATGTAACAATATTGTACCGATACTTAGCGCAGCGGCCGCCAAAAGCACAAAAAATAGCCTGTTCAATCCCCGCCCTCTTATATTAAGATGATCTTCTTTATCTCTTCCTTGCTCAATACCCTGCCCGCGGATACCACGTTGCCGTCCACCGCGAGCGCCGGGGTCATCATGACCCCGTATTCCGTGATCTTATCAATATCGGTGACTTTGTATATTTCCGCTTTAACGTTAAGTTCCTTTACCGCGGTTTCCGCGTTCGCCATAAGCTGGTCGCATTTGAAACAGCCCGTTCCCAATATCTCTATCTTCATCCTTTTTTCCCCAGGTCAACCGTCATTTCTTTGCGCCGGCCTTGATGAGCAGCTGTTCTATTTCGGTGTATTTTTTTCCCTTGGCGAGGCTGTATGCCGATTCGCCGTCGATGACCTTCGCGTCCACGTCCGCGTCCTTTGCGAGCAGCGCCTTCACCACCTCGAGATGGCCGTTGTTGGATGCCGCTATAAGGGCGGTCGCGCCGTTGTTGGCTTTAGCGTTCACGTCGACGCCTTTATCTATCAACGCTTCCACTATATCAAGATAGCCGTACTGGCTTGCCCATATAAGGGCGTTAGTCCCGTCATCGTTGGCTTTTGCGTCCGGGTCTGCTTTCTTTTCGAGCAGGGCTTCCACAACATCGAGATGGCCGTTCTGGGACGCCTGCATGAGCGAGGTAACGCCGTTATCTGTCTTCGAGTTCACGTCGGCGCCTTTCTCAAGGAGTATCTTTACCACCTCGATATAGCCGCGCTCGGAAGCGTATTGCAGGGCGGTCGCGCCGTAAGTGATCTTCGAATTTACGTCAGTGCCTTTGGCGAGGAGCGCCCGTACGGTAGATATGTCTCCCTTCCAGGCGGCCCTTATCAGGTCTTCGGAATCGCCGGCATGGGAAACGGGGCATAAGCACAGAAGGGCCGCGCAGGCTAAAGCTAAACCCGGTATTTTCATATCCTACATGCTTTCATCTTTTTTATTGATCGCGGAGAAATTGCTGACTATGACCCCGTAAGCTTCGCCGCAAAAAGCGCATTCATCGGGGACCTCTCCCCTCTTGTGCCGGTTCCTGAAATCCGAGAATTCCCTCTTATTCCATATGCGTTCCGGGTCTTCCTCAAAAACGTTCCCGTATATGACCGGAGGATTTATCTTCGAATCCGAAAATAACACCAGGGGGGTCCGGCGGGCCAGGTGCATACAGGCGGCCACTTCCCCGTTCTCTCCGATATACATATTCGAATGGGCATCGCATCCCCTCGGCTTGGCGGTGAGGAAAGGGAATTGTATCTTTATCCCACTCTCGCGCGCCCTTTCGTTGGCTTTAAGGAATATGCCGTATACTTCGGGGTTCCCGGCCTTGGAGAAGAGCGAAAGACGGGATGATTCCTGCTTATAACTCAGGAAACCGTTCACAAAAATAGTATCTATCCCTAGGCCGCTGCAGAAATCCACGTATTCCACGAGTTCGTTGATGTTCGACGCCGTCGCGACGAAAATGGTGTTCAGCAGGAATTTCCCTTTAGATCCCTCCCTGGCCGACCTGATATTACCGGTGACCCTGTCGAAATCCGAGCCTGTCTTAAAGGATTCGACCGTCTCTTTCCTGCAACCGTCCAGCGATACCGTCACGGAAGGGACGTTCCTCGAACACAGTCCTTCGACATTTTTTTCATTGAGCAGCATCCCGTTGGTCAGGATCGGGAAAGAGATATGCCTGTTGTAGCCGGAGACGTAGTCCATCATCGCGAACAGGTCTTTATGGAAAAGCGGCTCTATGGATGAGAATTGGAACGTGACAGTCTTCCTTATCAGCGAGGGTATCCTGTCGACGATCTTCTTGAAGTGATCGAGCTCCATCATCCCGGGTTTGACATCCGGGATCAGGCTGCCGTGGTATGTTACGCGGCAATGTTTGCATTTTAGGTTGCAAACGGTCATTATTTCGACGTTTATGCTTTTCGGGAACGCCGAATACCTGTTCGAGATCTTCCTTATCGAACCCCGGATCCCGTTCTCTTTTATCTTAGACAGGATATATTTGATGTCCATGGATGCTTAGGTCAAAACCTGTATCTGATATCGGCCCAACCCGTATGGGACGTGAAGTCTTCCTTGTATTCGAAGTCGTAGTTCGTCTCGAGGCTCCAGTTGTTCTCTGAAAGGAGGGTCAGCTTCGCGCCGACATCCATCGCGTTGCGCGCGGGATCGAATCCCCGGGTTGCAAATGAGCCGCCTCCTCCGGAGAATGTCGAGGTCGTCTCCTGCCTGTCGCCGATAAAGTCATGGAGCCATTTAGCGTGGACTTCGGGGATCACCGTCCCTGTCTTCGTCTCAAACGGGCGCTCGAGCTTCATTCCGAGGCCGGACTGCAGCATGTCGTAATTCTCGCCTTTGACGCTCAGGTTCAGCGCGCCGGCATTGGTCTCGGTGTAGCCCTCGATATGAAGGCGCATATATTGCAATGATGCGATCGGCGTAATGCCGAACTTTCCGGATTTGAGGGTATATCCTCCGTCAAACATCACGGAATACTGCTGGCCGTCGTAATCGGAATCCGCGGTCCTCTCGATCGCGCCGACCGCAATATGCCTGGAGCTGTCATATTTATTATAGGCGAACGAGAAAGAGCCGTTTACGTAATACGGGTTCTCGACGTCCGCATATCCGCCGTATAGAGTGCCCTGATAGCTGTCGATATCGGTCTTGCCGCTGTTATCCTTGGAGTTTATATCGCCGGAGGAATATCCTCCGCTCAACCCGAGCCGGACCCTGTTATTGAATGCCGGCAGGTCTCCGCCGATAGCCGTGCCCCATACCGTCGCGCGATAGCCGTTACTTAGCCCGCGCGGCTCCTGGTGCAGGTATTCGCCGAAGCCCTGGCCCCATGCTTCGAAACCATTAAGGCCCTCGCTTCCGGCAGAGACCCCGGTCTCTCCGCCGCGCGCCCTGGCGTAGAGGCCTGTAAGCCTTTCCGTGATGACCCCGACGAACTGGTTCAAAGACAAATTGCTTGAGGCGATCACGCCGTTGTCTACGACCGGGGTAACGGTATCGAGGGCTGAGGCTGTCCCTGAATCACTCAGTCCCTCAAGCGTATTTAAGACTGTTGTCATGTCTGCCGACGGATTTGAGATATTATCGAGAACCGCGCCGACGGCAGCCGCATTAGAATTCGTGGATATACTTGAGAATCCGGTCCCGGAGCGGTTTGCGGTCAGGATAAGGTCTCCGTTCAAGCTCAGGGCCGAGAACCTTAGGCGCGGATCGCTCGACGTGATCGTCGCCGGCGCGGATACATCGGCGCCGCCCGCGCCGTCAACTACCGTGAATGTGGCATTATTCGGGATATAGATACTGCCCGGGACCGTAACGTCGACAATGCTCGTTGCGGCTACTGCCGCATTGGCATTGGAGGTTATCCTGCCCGATGACGACGGGCTTGCGACGGTAACCTTGAGGGTCCCGTTCTGGGTATAGGTGTTATTGACGGTGACATCCGTTGTGCCGACGTCGAGCGTGGCGCCTGCTGCGACTGTAACGGCCGATCCGTTGCCGAGGGCGCCGGAGTTAGAGGCCACCAATGTACCGGCATTTATCGCGGTGGTGCCGGTATAAGTATTATTGCCTGATATGATCGTGGTGCCCGCGCCGTTCTGCTCAACCTTTAAGCTGCCCGTAAGCTGCGGATCAAAAGTGTAACTGGCATCGGTATGGTTGAATTTAAGGGTCGCGGTACCGCTGCCTCCGTTGATGATCGCTGTATCTATGGTACCGGACGCTCCGCCTGCACCTATAGTAAGCGTACCGGTGGAACCTCCGACGCTGGCAATGGTAGTTGTCCCGGCGCCGGCCGTAACGCTTACAGAACCGCCGTCGGAGATGATCAGCTTGCCGGTGCCTGAATCACCTACGGTAAGGCCGAAGTCGTTGGTCCACGTTGAGCCTGAGCCGTCGATTGTGGCGGTACCGTTCGCGGTGGCATCCCTGCCTATATAACCGAAATTACTGATAACATCGCCGCCGCCGGTGACGTCCAATGTGGCGGTATTGGCTTTGCCGACATTAAAGTCGCCGTCGCTGTCCCAGGTCGAGCCATCGCCGTCTACCGTCGCGACACCGGTACCACTATAAGCCAGGTCTACGTAGGTATTGCTTACATCGCCGCCGCCGGTGATATGCAACTGTCCGGGACCGTTCCTGCCGACGGTGAGCCCGCCGGTGTTGGTCCATTTGGAGCCCGCGCCGTCAACGTTAACGGTACCTGCTGATCCGACCTCGCTGGCGACAAATCCTTGGACGTCGTTCACGACGCCGCCGTTCTGGATATTCAATACACCGTCATCGTTCTTGCCGACAAAAATGTCGTTGGTATTGTTCCATGTGGAGCCCGCGCCGGTAACGGTAACGGTACCGTTACCGCCCGCAAAACCGCCAATATTGCCGTATGTATCGCTTACCAAACCACCGGCGCTAATTGTCAGCGTTCCGGTACTGCCGGAACCGATAAACATATCCTGGGTATTGACCCATGTGGAGCCCGCGCCGGTAACGGTAACGGCGCCCGAGGAGCCGGCATTTCCGCCGACATATGAAGTAAAGGCGTTGCTTACATCACCGCCGCCTGAGACGGTCATCGAACCGTTAGCATTGTCGCCTACTACGAGCCCGCCGCCAATAGTCCATGCGGTGCCGGTGCCGAAAGTAAAAGTGCCGGTGCCGGCCCCGTCAAATTTGAACCAGCTGCCTGCGGAAGTGCCGCCGTTATGTCCGGTCAATGTGATATTGTAATTGGAGGTGTCGAAGATCGTCTCGAAACCCAGGGTATCCAGGTTACTTTCCAATGCGATCGTGCCCGCCGCCCCGGAACCGAATGCGATCGTGCCCGATACGCCGCTTGAATTTAGGCTCGTTACCGCTGCCCTTAACGTATCCGCGCCGGCATCGCCCGTGTTCAGCACAGTATATGTCCCCGCGTGGGCAGGCGCGGCAAACGCCAGCAGGACGGCACCAAACCCAAACAAAAAGCTAAAAGCTTTCAGATGATCGGAAATTTGTTTACGAGCACTCATGGCGGCTGCCCTCCTTTTGCTGATTATACTAAAAATACCCGGATTATCCTATGAATTTCTTCACTTTTCCCAGCAGCTCTTCCGGGTCGAATGGTTTTAATACGCAGTCATCCGCGCCCATTGCTTTTATGTTTTCGGGAAGGCTCGGCCGGATGGCGCTGGCGGTAAATATTATAATGGGGATACCCTTATACTTGTCATCGGATTTCAGCATCTTACATAGCTCATCCCCTTGCATTTTAGGCAGGAGCAGGTCCAACAGGATCAGGTCGGGGGCATCCTTTTGAAGGAAGGCTAACGCCTCTTCGGCATCGACCGCCGGTATGATCTCATACCCTAAATGCTTCAACCTGACCGTCGCAACATCCATGATATCCGGCTCGTCATCAACGACCAGGATCCTTTTTGCCATGTCATTCCCTCCGCTCTGTTATGGGCAGGATGAAACAGAAAGCTGTGCCTTTGCCGTATTCCGATTCCGCCCAGATCTTTCCTTTATGTGCTTCCACTATTTTCTTGCAGATGGACAGGCCGAGGCCGGTACCGCCGACCTTTCTCTGCAACTGCGTGAATTCCTGGAACAGCCTTTGGAAATTTTCCTCCTTAATGCCTATGCCCGTATCCTTGACCATGACCCGGATGGCATTATCTCCCCTGCCGGTACTTATGGTGATGCCGCCCTTTTCGGTGAATTTAAGGGCGTTATTAACCAGGTTGGCCAAGACCTGGGTGATCTTGTCCCTGTCAAACCTCGCAAGAGGCAGGTCATCGCAGAGCTCTGTTCCAAAAGCCAGGCCCTTTTTCCTGGCCAAGGGCATCATTGTGATATGCGTCGCCCTTATTACCTCGTTCATATCGTTGTCTGACATCTCATATTCCATCTTCCCGGATTCAAGCGTCTGAAAATCCAGGACTTTGGAGATCAGCCGGTCTAACCTGTCCACATTATTTTTAACTATGCTTAAGTACTTGGCCTGCTCCTCGCTGATATCGCCTGTTATCTTATCCAGGACCACGGAAACCCCTTCCTTTATAGCGGCAAGCGGCGTCCTCAATTCATGGGAGACCATCCCGGTAAAATCAGATTTTGTTTTTATTGCTTCCGCAACGGCTTCTTCCGCCTTTTTACGCTCGGTGATATCGCGGAAACTGCCCATGATATATTTCCTTCCGGATATACTTATAGGCGATGCTACGATGTCCGCGTAAAAGACGCTGCCGTCTTTCCTCTTTACCGGCAAGTTCTCCGTATGGGACGATTCTCCATGGATCATCTTACCGAATTCCCCCATGACATACGGCAGGTCTTTCTCCGCATGTATGTCTTCTACGCCAAGGCATTGTATCTCCTCCTCGGTGCGCTGCAGCATATTACACATCATCCCGTTGCACATGATGAATTTTCTCGTGTCCATGTCCGTCAAAATGATGCCGTCAAGGGCTTTTTCAAATAGGCTCCTGAATCTCTCCTCGCTTTCCTTTATCGCTTCCGTCTTATCCCTGACAAGTTCCTCCAGGTGATCACGATATTTTATCAACTCATCCTCAGCGCGCTTACGCTCGGTGATATCGCGGCCTTCGGGAATCAGGAAGACTACCTTCCCATCCTGGTCCTTGACCGGCTTAAGGGAGAAATCTATGTAGTGGACGCTCTTATCGGCGGCGAGATGGGTCGCCTCCAGGAACACGGTCTCACCGCCCGCGGCCTTCGTTACGGCATCGCGCAGCTTATCCTGGAGCTCTTTCGAATGGTTCCACCATGGCGTATCCCAGAAAGGCTTGCCATAACAATCCGATTCATTGATTCCCGCAAACTGCATGGCCGTCCTGTTCGCCTCGAGGACTGTGCCATCCACTGCTAACATTCCGATGAACTGGAAGGTCTGGTCAAAAAGGGCGCGGATCGTCCTCTCGCTCTCCCGCAGCCGCTCTTCCGCCCTTTTCTTATCGGTGATATCCCAGAAAAGCCCGAACAGCCCGGTAACTTCACCTGCCTTATTCCGGACAGGGACCTTGACCGTATTGATCACGCCCCTTTTTGTTTCGTTAAGATAATCATCTATCACCACGTATTCTTCTTCAAGATTTTCGGTTATTCCGGATTCCATGACCCTCTTATCTTCGGCCCTGTATTTCTCGGCCAAATACGTGGGGAAAAATTCATAGTCCGTCTTTCCGGCGATCTCTCCCGGCTTGATATTCAGGTCTCTTGCGTAGTTTCCGTTGCAGGAAACGTAGACCGAGCTGACATCCTTAAGGAACACCTTTTGGGGAAGATTCTCGATAAGCGTCCTGTATTGCTGTTCCTTGGCCAGCGCCAATTCGTCCTCCATCCGCTTTCTCTCGGTAATGTCGCGGATATTGCATTGGATGACTTTTGCCTTGTTGACCAAAATAACTTCTGAGAATATTCTTCGGCCTCTTTTGGTCTTTACCGGGGTTTCATCGTAATGGATCACACCGTCTCTTTCCAGCCTTGACACCGTCTCATGAAAGTCCTTGTTGTCCTTGACCATGCCGATCCCCCATAGCTTCATTTTCATGAACTCATCATGGGAATAGCCCAGCAGTTCCTGGGCGGAATCGTTGGAATTAAGGATGTCGCCTTCGGTCTTATGGACAAGCAATAACCCGTCCCGCGATGTTTCAAAGGCCCTGCGAAAACGCTCCTCGGACTCCTTCAATTCTGTCTGCAGGCGCTTGCGCTCGGTGATGTCTTCAATAGCCAGCAGTATAAGCTCTTCTTCCTTCGTCTTTTTCGCAATTATTCCCGCTAAATTCCCCGGGACATGCAGCAGGCAAGCGTTCAGGACCATGCACCGCTCCGCGGCCTTTTTGAACTCATGCTCGACCTCATAATCTTTTACGACTTTCTTTTCCGGGATGATCTCCTTTAACAGTTTAAGCAGGCCCGGGATGTCCCATTGCTTATCGCCCAGGTCGGGCAGCATCTGTCCTATGGTGTCTTTTTCTGCGGTCTTAAAAACAGTATAAAAGGCCTGGTTGGCGGAGATGACCCGAAGGCTTTTATCAAGGACAAGGAACGGCTCCCTTAATGTGGCGATGATGCTATTGGAATACATTAGGAGCGCTTCAACATCCTGCGCGTGCTTATCCCCCGTATCTTTCATTTTAGCCCCTCCAATAAACAAAAAAGCCCAAGGCCATATGTTGGTTAAACACAGGGTGCTCGGGCAAATCTGGCAACTTATATAACCACTTAGATATTATATCCTGCCTTATGGCGGAATCAATATAAATCTTAATTTTTCATTGGGCGGTATTTATATGATCAGTAAACCCGCCTTTTCTTTGCCGCAGATGCGACAGCCCTTGCCACCTTTTCGTGCACCGCGGTATTCATGAAATTCGGGACGACTTCGTTCTTGCCGGCCAGCGAGGCGATCGTCTCGGCCGCGGAAAACTTCATATCCCTCGTTATTTCGCGCGCGCGCGAATCGAGCGCGCCCCGTATGATGCCGGGGAATGCAAGCGCGTTGTTTATGGTCCTTCCGTCGAGCGCTATGGATGCGCCGGCCTCCTCCGCCTCTTTCGGCCATATCTCCGGGACGGGATTAGCGAGCGCGAAGATTATCGGGCGCCTGTTCATCGTCTTTACCATCTCCTTGCTTACAAGCCCGGGAGCCGACAGGCCGATAAATATGTCCTTTCCCTTCATTATATCCTTGAGCCCGCCCCTCTCCCTGCGCTTGTTCGTAATGCAGGCGATCTCCTTCTTGTACGCATTCATATCGCCCGTCCTGCCTTTATAAATGGCCCCAGCCCTGTCGCAGAACACTATATGCTTAAAACCGTATCCGAGCATCAGCTTTGCGGCAGCGATACCCGCCGCTCCGGCGCCGTTGATGGCTATCTCGACCTTCTCCTTCCTCTTGCCGGTCATCTTGAGCGCTTTTATCAGCGCGGCAAGTATGACGGTAGCGGTGCCGTGCTGGTCATCATGGAACACGGGCACCTTGACCCTCTTCTGCAGTTTCTGCTCGATCTCGAAACAGAGCGGCGCGCCTACATCTTCTATCATGATAACGCTGAACGTCTCCGCTATGCAGGCGAGCGCATCGACGATCTCATCGGCGTCGTCGCTATGCAGCAGCAGGGGGACGCAGCTGACCTTGCCCATCTTGTTCAATATGATGGATTTTCCTTCCATTACCGGCATCGCTGCGAGGACGCCTATATTACCCAGCCCGAGGACGGCCGAACCGTTCGTAGCGATGCAGACGGTGTTGCCGATCGATGTGTAATCGCGCGCCGCCGCGGGATTGGCGACGATATAATTACATACCTGCGCCACGCCCGGCGTGTAGATCATGCGAAGGTCGTTAAGGGTCTCGACCTTAACGCGGGGCCTGACCTCTATCTTCCCGCCCTTGTGAAGGTTAAGGACCTCGTCCTGTATGTTCAATATCTTATAGCCCTTGAGGATCTTTACCGCGGCGACCGCCTTATGGAAGTGTTTCTCATCGTCAAAGAACGCTATGATATCCCTTACGATATAATTGGACGTAAGGTGTATCTTCGTGATGTCGCCTAAAGTGACCCCTTCGATACCGAGCGCGAGCGCAAGGGTTCCGAGCGCCCCGGGGACGTCCGGTATCCTGAACCTGAGTTTTTTCACGACCTTATGCGAATATTTTTCTACATCTGCCATTCCGGCCTCCTTTTCATGATATTCGGGATTTTCCTAAGACAACTTATCCAGGACCTCGCGCAGCGATACCAGCGCGATGGTCGTCTGTTGATCGGACAACGCGTAAGGAATGATAAGCGTATCGCCATGGACCATGGCGCCGCACGAATAGACGACGTTCGGGACGTAACCGGAACGGCTTTTGTCCTCCCAGTGGATAAGCGGCTCGCTCAACCGGCCGATCACACGCGAAGGATCCTCGCGGTCAAGCAGGGCCGCGCCGATAGAATATTGGCGCATCGGGCCCACGCCATGGGTCAGGAGCAGCCATCCGCGCTCGGTCTCTATCGGGGAACCGCAATTCCCTATCTGTACGAACTCCCATGGATATAGGGGGCTCATCAGCGGGACAGTCTCATGCCAGAAATGTATATTATCGGAATACATCAGGAAAAGGTTCTCGTTATCGTTCCGGGAGACCATCGCGTAACGGCCGTTTATCTTGCGCGGGAATAAAGCCATGCCTTTATTGACCGCCGCCTTGCCGTTCAAGGTGATCATTTTGAAATGTATAAAATCTTCCGTCTCCATTATCTGCGGCAGGATGGCCCTGCCGTCATACGCCGTATAGGTGGCGTAGTACCTGCCGGCCCCGTCATCGTCCCTGAAGAACACGAAACGCGCGTCTTCCATCCCATCCTGCTCGCTCGGTGAGAGCGGGAACAGCACGCGTTCCGAAAGCGGGGATCCGCAATTGAAGTCCGCCTCATAATTGCACTGGGCAAGCCAAAGGATCTTTTCGCAGGTTATCTTATCCGTATGCGCAAGCGGATCATGGCCCGCCTTGTAGTCATTGACCCTCTCTTCGAGATGCGCCATATTGAACTCATCCGGCAACGGGTTTGTAATATACCCCGAACAATCGTTTTCCAGCCCCATCTCATAAAGCTTCCGGACAAAACACGCCTTGTCGTAAAGCGCGCTGGGTTTAGGTTCTGCAACGCATGCGAGGCCGGAGGCTTTATCTATAGCCACGGACCCGGAACTGTCCACTACCCCCGAGCGGAATGCCAATGCGGATATATGCCCTTCGCCCGTTGCGCGCAATGAAATGATGAAACGCAATGATCCTTCCGGGGTCCCTGACTGGTCGGGATGCGCAACGATGGAAGGATTGAACAGGGCGGTCGATTCATATGAACGCTCGCCGACAAAATATGCCCCGATCAGTAGCCGCTGTGTCCTACCAGGGGCAAAATCTGCAGGCATATGGGAACGGACGACCTCGAATTGGCGCTCGAGTATGGCGTTAAGATCATGGTGCCGCGCCGAAAAATCCTTTAGGATCTTTTTTAATTCTTTTCCGGCGGCGGGCCCGTCGAGGGCCATAACACGCGAGACGATCCCCGGGATCCGCGATTGGGATGCTGGAATATACGGCCTGATTATAACACGCTTGCTGTCGGGAGTGATCGATACACCTGCGTCCTTCATCATTCTTCCAACGGCTCCTTGAGGCTCTCGAGGGCATTTTCCATCTGTGTCATTTCGGCCAGGGACAAAAGAAATGAAAGCGTAGACTCGGCGCCCTGGTTACGGTTGACCCTGTTGACATGAAGCCCGTCACAGCATCCGCCTGTCACAGGGTCATATAAGGAAATGCCGAGATCATTGCTGCCGAGGAACCACTGGAAAGCATTTAGGGCCTCTTCGTACCACGCCTTATCCTTTGTCACGCGATAGGCATCCAGGCATGCGGATACGGTGGCATAAGCTTCCACCGGCTGCTGGTCAAATACAGGCTTTGTCCCGCCGCGCCGGTACTCGCCGTCCGTGCCGATCGGCTGGAAATGGCCGCGGGGCGATGTCTGTACCTTCGAGAGCCATTTCAAGGACTCTATCCCGGATTTCAGCATCTCCGCATTATCGAGATCATGCCCGCTCAACAGGAGCGCGTGGGGCAGCTTGGCGTCGCAATATGTCAGGGATTCCTCAAACCACGGCCATTCCGCACCGCTGTTTGCCTTGTAAAGGTCGTAAAGCCGCGTCGCAAGCGTATGGAGGCAGTTGCGCGCGAACCTGTCGCCGTGAAAACGCTGCAAGTACTCATGTATTCCGAGCAGAGTGAAAGCCCATGCGCGCGGCGAGGTGAACGACACCGTAGGAACAAGGGCCTTTTCGAATATCTCGACCGACATCTGGGTAAATCCCTCGTTCCTGGATTGTCCGATGCATGTGCCGATAGCCCATACCGCCCTTCCGTGGCAATCCTCGCTCGGGATCTCGTCCTTCCAGTCCCGCTGGAATGTGAGGAAATTCCTGAACCGCGTGATCGACGGGTCCCATGCATATTTGACAAATCCCAGATATCGGCTCGCGAGATCATTGACCTTAATCGGATTTATGGAGCCCAGGTTCTCGAGCAATACGGCAAGGATCAGCGCCCGGGCATTATCGTCCGTGCAATACCCTTCGGATAGGTTCGGGACATTGAACGTGGCATGTTGGAAGATCCCTATGGAATCCGTCATCCTCATGAGATGGTCGAGCTTGATGTCCGGCAGTACGGGATATTCATGTTCGAGGGGGCGCATCGTCATCTTCTTCTGCGCCGCGGCAGGGCGTTTCGTCTTTGCCTCCTCGAAGATCGCCGCATATTTCGCCCCGGTGTTGCTCCATATCATATCGCGGCCGAGGAGATAGGCGTTCTTGCGCATCGCGTTGCGCTCATTATCGTTGGCAATGAGCCTGATTATAGCCCGCGCCGTCGCTTCCGGGTCGTTGAACGGCACCAGGATACCCTTGCCCCCTTCGAGAAGTTCGGCGGCATGCCAATACGGGGTGGAGATGACCGCGTTCCCTACTCCGAACGAATAAGCGAGGGTACCGGAGGTCACCTGTGCCTCCTCAAGATACGGCGTGATGTAAATATCGGCAAGCACGAGCAATTCCTTAAGCTCTTCGGGAGATACGAAATGGTTATGGAATATGACATTCCGCGAGATATCAAGCTCGTCGCAAAGGAGTTGCAGGGAAAGCCTGTATGCCTCGCCCTCATGCCTTAGCAGGTTCGGATGCGTGGCGCCGACGATAATGTACACCACGTTCGGATATTCCTTGATGACTTTCGGGAGCGCGCGCAGGACGACCTCTATGCCCTTTCGCGGCGAAAGCAGCCCGAACGTCAGTATCGTGGTCTTGCCTTCGACACCGTACTGGTCCTTGTAAAAATTAGGGTCGATAAAAGAAACGTCGGGTATCCCGTGCGGGACCAGCCTTATCTTGGATTTTTGTGTCCCGTTTACCGACTGGAGGATATCGACGGCTTTTTGCGTCATCACGACCACGCTATCGGACAGGGTTATTAACTCATTCATGACGCGCTTCTGGCGCGCGGACGGATTTTCCAGTACCGTGTGAAGGGTCGTTACGACGGGCATATTCAATTGGCGCAATAAAGCCAGTATGTAACTTCCGTCGGTCCCTCCGAAAATACCGAATTCATGCTGCAGGCAAACGACATCTACGTTGTTTAGGTTGAGGAAGTCCGCAGCCGCCTTATACGAATCTATGTTCTGTTCTTTGATCTCGAAACGTACGCGCTCCGGGTAATCGTAACCTTCCTCTATATCTGTGACGGGTATCGCGAATACCTGGACAGAGGGATTCAGGGCCGCGAACGCTTCGCAGATATCGGTGGTAAAAGTAGCGATACCGCAGCGCCTGGGCAGGTAATTGCCTATGAACGCAACTTTCTTGATCTCATTAGCCATACTATTCAACCTTACTTCTTTTTTGCCAGGATACCGTTGACCTGCTCGATGAATTTTTTATTGGGTGTTGATTTTGAGATATAACCGATCCCCCCGATCTTTCCATCCGCGGCCGCGACTTCTTCGTCCGTCACGAGCGCCGTCAGGAATATAACGGGGATGCCTTTCGTCTTGTCGTTAAGCTTCAGGCTCTCGTGGACCTGCGTCCCCTCCACATCGGGCATCATTATATCCAACAGGATCAGGTCGGGCGCCTTTTCCGCCGCCATAGCCAACCCCTTCTTCGCGTCGTTTGAAGATAATACTTCATGGCCTTCTTTCGACAGGACCTCCGAATAGAGCTTAAGCACCATTACATCATCGTCTATCATCAGGATCTTAGCCATGCTCCCTCCTCAGGTTAACCGACGTTTAACGGCAGCGTAAAGCAAAAACGCGCGCCCTTGCCTTTGCCTTCGCTCTCAAACCACATCTTACCGCCGTGCAATTCGACGAACTTCTTGCTAAGCGGCATCCCGAGCCCGGTCCCCGCGTACTTGCGCGAGTATTCGCTGTCGATCTGCTCGAATTCCGAAAAAACCTTGCTCCTATCCTTCTCGTCTATGCCGATACCGGTATCCCACACGCATACCGATATCTCTTTATTCCCGGCCTTACGGGCATTTATGCCTATCTTTCCCCCGTCGGGAGTGAATTTCATCGAGTTCGACAACAGGTTAAATATGACCTGCTTGACTTTTCTCTCGTCCGCCTTAACGGCCCCGACACCTTCCCCTATGTCTGTCGAGAGCGCTATCCCATGCTTTGCCGCTTTTTCCTTCACGAAGACCAGGCTCTTTTCCAGCAGGGCCTTCAGGTCGAATTCACCGGGCTCAAGCACCATCTTCCCTGATTCGACTTTCGAGAGGTCAAGTACGTCATTTATGAGCGAGAGCAGGTGCTTGCCGCTCTCGTGTATATATTCTATATACTCTTTCTGTTTTTCATTCAACCGGCCTACGCTCTCTTCTTCCATCAGCTCGGAGAAGCCGATTATCGCGTTGAGCGGCGTCCTCAACTCGTGGGACATGTTCGCCAGGAACGAGCTCTTCGCCTTATTGGCGCTCTCCGCCGCCTCCTTCGCCTTGAGTATCTCCTCTTCCGCCTGCTTCAGCCTGGTTATATTATTGCCTATGCAGAGGATCTCCTTCGCGCGCCCGTCCTCATCGAGGATAGTCTTGTTCGTCCATGCGATCCAGACGCGCGCGCCGCCGCGCAGCATGTTCTCGTTCTCGTTATTCACATAACTGGAGGGATGGAGCGCCATATCGTCTATCATCGCCTTGAGGTCGCGCCCGGATGTATCGGTAGGCGCGACTATCGTGCCGACAACGTTCTTCCCGAGTATCTCCTCAAGCTTGTACCCGAAAAACTCCCGGGCATGCCTGTTGAAATAAGTGACGTTGCCTTTCATATCCATGCGAAGGATTATGCTGTTCGCATTCTCGACCAGCTCGCTGTACTCTATTTTTAGGCCGTTCCCGCTCATCCGGCTAGGTGATCCTTTATTTTCTTGATAAGGCCCTTTATGTCGATGGGCTTAGGCATGAAATCGTCGAACCCGGCCGCCCTTATACGCTCCTCGTCCTCCCTCATAACAGAGGCGGAAAGAGCTATCACCTTTATCCCATCCAGGCGGCTGTCTTCCCTTATCTTCTTGCGGACCTCGAAACCGTTCATCTTGGGTAAGTTTATATCAAGGAGTATGAGGTCCGGAACGGACTGTTTTAAGGCCTCTATCGCGCTGTTCCCATCGCTGCAGCTTAACACTTTAAAACCGTTCATCTCCAGCAGATCAACGGTCAATCTCATATTCAACGGCTCATCTTCCACGACCATTATAGTCTTTTTATCGCCGGACGTCATCGTCATATTGTTTATTATAGAAGAGATCATATGCCATAGCAAGGATATTTGGAAAACCGCTTTAAGAGTATATCAGGCGGGACTGGCCCCTGGCTTTCCTGTCGGACAGGTATTCATCATATGTTATGCCGGAACGGTCGATATAACCGTCCGCCGTGATCTCGATGATGCGGTTAGCCACCGTCTGGATGAGCTGGTGGTCATGCGAGGCGAAGAGCAGGGTCCCCTCGAACTTCTCCAGGCCCTTATTCAAGGCCTCGATCGATTCCAGGTCAAGGTGGTTGGTCGGCTGGTCCAGGATCATTACATTAGGCTGGGCGACCATCATGCGCGAGA
>JBAZFE010000010.1:0-22369 GCA_041653555.1 Candidatus Omnitrophota bacterium | reverse complement strand
CCTTGTATTTTCGACCCTGCACACGAACGATTCCGCCTCCGCGGCGACGAGGCTGATAGATATCGGCGTCGAGCCGTTCCTCGTAGGGACGTCGGTGATCGCCATAGTCGCGCAGAGGCTGGTCAGGACGCTCTGCCCTAACTGCAGGAAACCGTACACGCCGGTCAAGGAGGAACTGGACCTGCTGGGCCTCGGGACCATCGAAGATAAGGCCGTCTTCTATAAGGAGACCGGATGCCGCCGCTGTTTCGAGACCGGATACGCGGGGCGCACCGGCATTTTCGAGATCCTCGCGCTGGACGATAAGATGAAAGAACTTATAAGCAAGAAAGTCTCCTCTACCCAGATCCACGAAGCAGCCGTAAACGCCGGCATGAAGACGCTACGCGACGACGGCACCCTCAAGGTCAAGGCGGGGGCCACGACGGTCGCAGAGGTCCTAAGGGTCACAAAAGAAGCATGATCCGTTCCCGCTACCAAAATCACGCCTGATTTGGTATAATTGCCTTTATGGCATTCCTGATAATCCTTATCGCAGTATTCCTCGCGATGAACGTCGGCGCGAACAATGCCGCGGCGGAGATGGAGGCGGCATACAGGACCGGCGCGCGTACGAGGAAGGAAGCCCTGACGCTTATCGCCGTATTCGTGATCCTCGGCGCTATAATCTCGGGACTTCCCGTCCTGAAGACCCTCAGCGAAGGGCTCGTCCCGGTCAGGACCTTCAAGTCCGTATTCTATGTCGTTTTTGTCGTTATGGCCGTCGCCGCCGCATTCGACTTCATTTCGAACGTATTCAAGGTATCGATACCTACATCATACGCAATAGTATCCTCTTTCGCGGCCGTCGGCATATATTTCGAATGTTTGAACACCGAAAGGTTCGTGGATATCCTCGTATGGTGGTTCATTTCGCCTATAGCGGCTTTCGGCATCGCGTTTATTGCCGGGAAGGTGCTTAATTTCAAGCCAGTGAGTTATTTCCGTTTCCTGAAGGAAGGACCTAAGGCCAAGGTCTTGCTCGGCGCGCTGTTGACGTTCTCGGGCTGTTTCGTCGCGTTTGCCGGAGGCGCGAACGGCGTGGGCAAGGCGATGGCCCCGATAGTGGCCGCGGGTTTTACTGATAACAGCTGGGCCCTGTTGCTCGGAGGCGCGGGCATCGCTGCCGGCGCGCTGATATTCGGCAAGGGCGCGCTCGAGAAGGACGAGAGGGAGATGGGCGAGATAGGTTTTGTAAGGGCGATCATTATCGAGCTTATCTGCGCGATGGCCCTGTTCATAGCTGCGATCAACGGCATACCGCTTTCTGTCTCGGTCACCGTGGCGGCCTGCCTGACAGGGCTCGGATGCGCCGACCTCGGAATAATGCGGAGCCTCAAGAAACATCATTTTACCAGGACGGTCCTGATCTGGGTAATAGTCCCGTTCTCCTCTTCTATAATGACGTATTTCCTGTTAAGGCTGCTCAGACTTATATTAAAATGAGTATATCGCTAAAAAGATCCGATCTAGAAGATATCATATGCCATGCCAGCAAGGCATTTCCGGACGAAGCCTGCGGGCTCCTTGCCGGAAAGGAGAACAGGGTGTCGAGGGTCTACCGTATGGTGAACGTTGGACAAGGGGCTACGGACTACTCGGTATCTATCAGGGACCAATTAGAGGCAGCCAGGCAGATGCGCGCCGAAGGCGATGACATGATCGGCATATACCATTCCCATCCGAACGTCAGGCCCTATCCGTCTTCAAAGGATATCAGGATGGCGCTGCATCCGGGATGTTCATACCTGATAGTCTCGTTGATGGGCAGCGCGCCCGAAGTTCGCTCTTTCAGGATAACGGACGGCCTGGTCAGGGAGGAGCCGGTAGATGTCGCGTGAGCTTACTTCTTCCGAGCGGGAGAGATACCGCAAGCAGGTCATCCTGCCGATGATAGGCGAGGAGGGCCAGCAGAAGCTGTTGTCATCGAAAGCGCTCGTGATAGGGGCCGGAGGCCTCGGTTCTCCGGCGGCGATGTACCTTGTCTCCTGCGGCGTCGGGACCGTAGGCCTCGCGGACAGCGACGACCTCGAGCTTTCCAACCTGCACAGGCAGGTATTGTATTCGACCGGCGATGTAGGCAAGCCCAAGGTAGCGCTGGCGGAGAAGAGGCTCAAGGAGCTCAGCCCGGAAACGGATATCAGGACGTATAAGCTAAGGGCCGGCGCTGACAATATAAAGGGCCTCATCGAAGGCTACGATGTGGTGCTTGACTGCAGCGATAATTTCGAGACAAAATATATATTGAACGATTCCTGCGTCCTCGCGAAAAAGGCGCTCGTGCACGGAGGCATATACGCGGCGGAAGGGCAGCTGACCTTCGTATTGCCCGGCGGAAAGCCGTGTTACAGGTGCCTCTTTCCCGAACTGCCCGGGCCCGGGTCATTCCGCGACTGCCGGCAGGCAGGGATCCTCGGTTCTGTCCCCGGCGTGATCGGGACGTTGCAGGCGACAGAAGCCATAAAATATCTTATGGGCGCGGGAAGGGTCCTGTCCGGGAAGCTTTTGAGGTATGATGCGTTCACGGGTAATATGAAGATATCGGAATTCAAACAGGATAATAAATGTCCGGCCTGCGGGAGGAGATAGACAACACATGACTGCTCGTATCGAACTGTGGGTGATATTCGGCGTTGCGATAACCGCGATGATGTATCTTGACCTTTTTGTGCTGAACAAGAAGTCGCATGCGGTAAGGTTGAAGGAAGCGCTCGGATGGGTCGCGATATGGGTCAGCGCGGCGCTCCTGTTCTGCGGCGGCATCTATTTCATGCTCGGGAAGACAAAGGCGCTTGAGTTCCTGACGGGCTATATAATAGAAGAATCACTTTCCGTAGATAACCTCTTTGTATTCATAATGATATTCGAATATTTCAGGATACCGCCCACATACCAGCCGCGCGTGTTGAAATGGGGCATCCTCGGGGCGATAGTGATGAGGGCCTTGTTCATAACCGTCGGCGTCGGGCTCTTCAAGGCGTTCGACTGGATAATATACGTATTCGGCGCGTTTTTGGTATTTACCGCGTTCAAGCTTGCTTTCAAAAAGGAAGAGAAGTTCGATCCCGAGAAGAACCCGGTCCTGCGCCTGTTCAGGAAATTCTTCCGCGTGAGCCCCGAATACCACGATGACAAGTTCTTCGTCTCGCACAGCGGACTATGGTCCGCGACGCCGCTGCTTATAGCGCTGCTGCTGATCGAGTCGAGCGACGTCATATTCGCGATGGACTCGATACCGGCGGTGCTCGCGATAACTACGGACCCTTTCATCGTGTATACCTCTAATATTTTCGCGATACTGGGCCTGCGCTCGCTTTTCTTCGTGATATCAGGGATGATGGGGCTCTTCCGGTACCTGAAGCTGGGGATATCCGCGATATTGTGCTTTGTCGGCGTCAAGATGCTTATCTCGCATTTCTATGAGATCCCGATCACGGCCTCGCTCGGGGTCGTATTCGGGATACTCGCCCTGTGTATCGTGATATCGATGATCCACAAGGAAGAAGGAGGCAAATAGATGCCTGAACTCAGGGAGAACCCCGCAACAAAGAGATGGGTAATAATAGCTACCGAGAGGGCGAAGAGGCCGGAAGATTTTAAGAAGAACATCCCGGCCGTCCCCGAGATCCCGCCTTTCGACGCGAAATGCCCGTTCTGCGAGGGGAACGAAGCCCTGGGCGGCGAAGAGATTTTCGCGATAAGGTCCGCGGGAACGAAGCCGATGGAGAAGGGCTGGCAGGTCAGGGTCATCCCTAACAAATATCCCGTGCTGGTCCCGCCGGTAAAGGGCTCTCCCGTTGAACCCAAACGCCACAAATCAGGCATATACCTTCATATGGAGGGCACCGGCAAGCATGAGCTGGTGATCGAGAATCCGGCGCATAATAAATGCATTGCGACTATGGGCGCAGGGGAGGTCTCGAATATAATCAAGGCTTACCACGAGAGGTACATCGCCCTCGACTGGGACCCTGCGTATAAGATCGTGACGATATTCAAGAACCACGGCTCCCGCGCAGGTGCTTCCCAGCAGCATGCCCATTCGCAGATAGTGGCCACGTCCTTTATACCTTTGCACGAAAGGTTCGCGATAGAGGCGGCGCAGCGCTATTATGATGAGCTTGGCAGGTGCGTCTTCTGCGATATAATAAAGAACGAACTCGCGGAGAAGGAGCGGCTCGTTATGCAGAACGAAAAGTTCGTCGCGTTCGTCCCGTACGCGGCGATGCTGCCTTATGAGGTTTGCATAATCCCGCTCAAGCACGCCACGACCTTTGCGGACTTGCAGCCGCAGGATATCGAGCCGCTCGCGCAGATACTCCGCGGCGTGCTCGCGAAATTTTATCACGGCATGAACAACCCGGACCTGAATTATATCATACGGACGGTCCCGCATCATTCCGCGGGCGAACCCTATTACCACTGGCATATACAGGTCCTGCCGCGCCTTACGACGCCGGCGGGTTTCGAGATCGGTTCGGGCATTACGGTAAACGTGGCTCTTCCGGAGGAATCCGCGAAATTCTTGAGGGAGTTCAAACTATGATGAAAAAAGTAACCGCAGCCTTGTGCATTGCCGTTGTATCATGCCTTTGCTTTCCGGCGCGGGCGGAATGCGCGCAAAAAAAAGCGTCTTCGTCTCCCGAATTGAAAGGCTGGTACCTCCTCTGGAACGACGAGTTCTCCGGCGAAAACATCGATAAGAAAAAATGGTATATAGAGGACGCCGCGCTGGTCAAGAACAACGAGCTCCAGTATTATACGCCGAAGAACGCCTATATAAAGAACGGCAAGCTGGTATTAAAGAGCGATAAGGAGACTATGGGCGGGCGAGCTTATACGTCCGGCCTGGTGGAGACGAAGGGCAGGTTCGCGTTCCAGTACGGCAGGGTCGAGGTGCGCGCGAAGCTTCCCGGCACCAAGGGCATGTGGCCGGCGCACTGGATGATGCCGGAAAAAGGAGGATGGCCTCCCGAGATAGACATCATGGAGCTCGTGGGCAGCAAGCCGAACATCATACACATGACAAACCATTACGGCGTCTATCCCCATAACCGGTACGATACAAAGATATTCGCCGGGCCGGACTACACGAAGGATTTCCACGTATATGCGCTCGAGTGGGATGAGGGCGAGCTGCGCTGGTTCATTGACGGGGTCCAGAGGTCTTCGTGGGCAAGGAATGTCCCGAAGGAGCCGTTCTATATAATTCTCAACACGGCTGTCGGCGGCATAATGCCGGGCAATCCCGACGCGACTACGGTGTTCCCGCAGTACCACGAGATAGACTACGTCAGGGTTTACGCGAAAGAGATACCGGGAACGTTTTTCCTTACGACATCCGCGGAGAACGGCAGGATAACCGTCGACCCGCGCCTGCCGAGGTATAATAAGGGCGAGAAGGTCAAGCTTACCGCCCTGCCGAAGATCGGCTATAAATTTGCCGGCTGGACGGGAGACCCGTCGCTCGGCGCGGATAATCCCGCCAGGGTCTCCATGAACAAGCATAAGAATGTATCCGCCGTTTTCGCCGGGGATCCGTCCGCGCCAAAGATCATCTCCCGCGGCAAGGAAGCCGCCGCTTCCACGTTCGAGAGCGAAGCGATGCCCGCAAAGTACGTGACCGACGGCGACATGAACAGCAGGTGGTCGTCCGAGTTCTTTGATCCGCAGTGGGTATCTATAGACCTGGGTAAGCCCTGTATCATCGAAGCCGTCAGGCTCGAATGGGAGTCCGCGGCCGCAAAGGCATTCAAACTGCAGGTATCCGATAATGCCAAGGAATGGAATACCTTTTACTCGACCGGCAACGCGGCGGGAGGGACCGAAGAGATAACGGGATTGAACACGGTCGGCAGGTTCGTCCGCATGTACGGGACCGACCGTAAGACAAAGTACGGTTATTCGCTCTATGAGTTCGAAATATTCGGAAAGGAAATGCCGCAATGAGATACCTGATAATTTACGCGCACCCCAATCCTAAGAGTTTCAACCACGCGATAAGGGAGAAGGTCGAAGCTAAACTGAAAAGGGAAGGCAGGCAATATGACGTGCGGGACCTCTACGAGCTCGGGTTCGACCCGGTATTGAAAGGCAGCGACTTTGCCGGGTTCAAGCAGGGCAAGCCCCCCGAGGATATCAAAAGGGAGCAGGACTTCATAAAGAATGCCGATACGCTGATATTCATCCATCCGATCTGGTGGTTCGGCCAGCCTGCAATCCTGAAAGGCTATATAGACAGGGTGCTCTCATTCGGTTTCGCCTATACGGCCGGCGAAAAAGGCCTCGCGGGCCTGCTGAACGGCAAGAAGGCGGTGATCCTCAACACGACGGGCGGGGCGGAGGAGGATTATAATAAGAACGGTATAAAGGATGCCATCGGAAAGACGACGGATATGGGCACCTTCGGAGTATGCGGGATCGAGGTCAAACTGCACAAATTTTTCCATGCGGTGCCTGCGGTATCGAATGATGTGCGGGAGAAGATGCTGCAGGAGATAGACAGCTTATCTATTTGAGAGTTTTACGATGTCTTCCGAGGTGACTACGTTAAGGTTGGCGGTCGCGTAGGCTACCATTTCCTCATACGCCTTCCATATTTTATCCTGTTCCTGTTTTGAACGCATCTTCCCCGGATCCGGAAGGTTCAGGTTGTATGGTGGAGAGGCGGGCGCCCTGAACTGCTTATCCGAGAAGTAATATGCCTTCCAGGCCTCGGCGCCGAAATGGTAGAAGTTGTTCTCATGGATAAGGGCGGTTATAAAAGGCGCCCTCGGGTTCTTCCAGGCGGCAAGCCCTTCCTTTAATTTCGCGACCGGATCGAACTTGTCCGCGTCTTTCCTCATGAGCCTGTTCCACCAGAAAGAGTCGTCTTTTTCCCCGGCCAGCTTCCATCTCGTAATGCTGAAATCACTCGGCCTTAACAGCAGGCCGTTCTTGTACCGGAAAGGATCGTCTGCGGGAGTGCCTTCCTCATGATAGAGGACCTCCATCTTCGCGCCCATGGATTTATAAATATCCTCGCATGCGGTCCTTATCCTTTGATCCGAGACCTGCGGCGAAGCGACGACCGGCGGCCGCCCGAATATTTTTGCGACGTAAGAATAACCGCCCGGCCTGGACTTGTCTACTCCGCCCGTCTCCAGGTCGAGGCCGTAGGTCTCATAATCGAGCAAAGTCCTTTTTAAGGATGCGTCGTCGAGTATCTGCAAGGGCCCGCAGAACCCGCTGTAGATGGGGCAGGGAGGCCGGATATGATAGCTTATCGTCATGCCGCTCTCCCTGACCTTCCTGATCACATCGGGCCGCTTGTCCGCGTATGCTTTTACCGACGGCGCGGTAAAATAAAAGTCACCGCGCACCTTGTATTTGTTGAATATATCGACGAGCCTGTTGATGGTATCAGCGCTTTCATTGACATTGACCCAGTCATGGACGTTCACCGCGAAGGTCATATAACCTTTTCCTGCCGAAGCGCGCGGGTCGACGCCGGGATTCGCCGTCTCCCATGCGATATATTTCTCACCCATCTCGGAGAATGTCGCCCACCGGACTTTCCCTTCGCGTACGAGCGGTTCTATGACCTGCGAAAGCCAGTCATCGAACAGCTTCATGCCGTTCGGGCCCTTGAGCTCGCCCGGATGCAGTGTTATATGGAAGACGTTAACTCGGTCTTTCCTTGCCGCGAGCAGTGAATGTTCGAGGCCGTCGGTAAGGTAATCGAGGAATGAGGCGGTGCCGCCCTGCTTGCGCTCCTTGAAATCAGCGCTCGCGAATATGCCGTCGGGAAGGTAGACGATCCTGCCGTTGGGGTCGTGCTTAGAGAATCCGGCCACATCCCCGTCAGAAGGTTCCCCTGCGGGGCGCCACGGATTTATTGCCAGAAGGGAAGCATCGGCCTCCTGTTTTTTCGGGTTCTTATAGTCGCTCATGAACTGCAGGCTTGCGGCCGCCGCCGCTTCGAGTACATGCGGGTAGACATTTCCGCCGCTCCAGTAACGCACGTCCCCGGCGCCGGCTTTCTGCAGCCAATCGATCTCTTCCTTTATGCCCGCGGTCCACGCGGAAGGAGGAAGGCTGCCACAGTTTCTTCCAAGATGCGCGTCCTCGTGAAAGTGAAGCGCGATCTCATGGCCCCTCGCGCGCAGTTCCGCGAGTATCCTTTCGTTATTCTTATAGCAGGAGCTGGTGAATGCGGTCTGCGCCTGCACGGTCATCTTGCCGCCGTGCCTTTCGACTATCCGCGCCATCTCATCTATGTTCTTCGCGTGCATTTTAAGGAATTCTATATTATTGTAATCCTGCCTCTTCTGCCCGCCGCCCGTCGCGCCGAACGGCTCGATGTGGATACCCACACAAAATAATATAGGGGCATCGGCGCTCCCGGCATCTGCACGGATCATCCTGGAAAGGTTCTGGGCAGCCGGGAGGAGGGGGGATAGGATAAATGCGGATACAGCGGAAACTGCAAGAAAAACAGGGAACCAGCGCTTAAACATTTTCTCCTCCTCTAATTTGGCCGGATCATGCTTCATTGTAAGTCCTTGCTTAAAGTACGTCAATCCGAATTTTCTTGACAGACAGGGCTCCCGGATATATACTATCTATTGAGTGAGTGCTCACTCAATAGGAGAGACAATGCCGCAGGCAGAAGTACAACAGACAGACACCAGGCGTAAGATAATAGACGCCGTCATGGTAGTCGCCGCGAAGGAAGGTTTTGACCGCGCGACGACACAGCAGATATCCCGCCAGGCGGGCGTCTCCGAAGGCATAATATATCATTATTTCAGGAGTAAGGACGAATTATGCGCGAACATGGTCAGGGAGAAGTCCGCCGAACTCAGGGCGCATGTGGTCGACGGCATATCGAATATCCCTTCTCCCGGCAAAAGGCTCGAAAGGCTTATCGACCTCCACATAGAGATGGTGACCGGCCGCGGCGGGCTGTTCAGGGTGCTGTTCAGCAGGGTCGGCGGCGCGCCGATAATTTTTAAGGAAGCGCTCAAGAACGGCATCCTGCCTTACTCCCGGATAATAGAGGGGATAATAAAGGAAGGCATTAATAAGGGCGTCTTCAAGCCCGTTGACCCTAAGATAACCGCGCTGAACCTGATAGGCATGATGCAGATAACGCTTATCGCGATATTGCTGGAGGAAGTTCCGTTCACGGCGAAGGAAGCGAAAGAGAATATCAAAAAGTTGTTCTTCGGAGGTATCCTGAAATGAAAAAGAAGATAATAAGGTTGATAGCGATACTTGCAATTACGGCGTTGGTCGCGGGTGTCATAGCTTTCCTGTTGCCGAAAAAACTTGCCAAGGGCACGTTCCAGACGACCGGCATTATCGAGGGGACAGAGGTCAACCTGAGCCCGAAGATAACCGAGCGCATCAAGGAGGTCAAGTTCCAGGAAGGCGATTATGTAAAGGCCGGTGAGACGGCAATACTCCTTGACCCCGAGAAGAAGACCGCCGAATACGAGCAGGCGCAGGCGAACCTTGATGTCGCGAAAGCGAGCCTCTTGAACGCGGCCGCGGACATCGAGAAAGCCAAGGTCAGGATCGTAGACACTAAACGCGACTTGGAGAGGAATTCGAGGCTACTCGAGAAGAAGCTCGTCGCGCAAAACGACGTCGATAAGGCGCAGACCGCATATGATACCGCCGTTGCCGACCTGAACAAGGCGGAGGCGCAGAAGTCCTATGCCGAGGCCGGCGTCAAGCAGTCGGAGGCGGCGCTGCGGGTCGCGAAGGTCAATCTTGACGATACGGTCATTAAATCCACTATATCGGGGGCCGTTACGTTAAGGGCTTACGAGCCCGGAGAGTTCGTGCCGGCCGGCTCCACCGTCCTGACTATAGTAGACCTGGAATATATCTGGCTGCGCGTCGACATGGAAGAGACGGCCGTATCCCATGTAAAGCTCGGTGATATCGTGAAGATAAAGGCTGACTCGCTTACCGAGAAAATATTTACCGGCAGGGTCACGGAGATTAACAGCGAAGGCGAGTTCGCTACCCAGCGCGACGTGAAGCGCGGCCGCCAGGACATAAAGACGTTCAGGGTCAAGGTCAAGATCGACGAGCCTAAAGGATTATTGAAACAAGGCATGACAGCCACGGCCACCTTCGGGGAATAATATGGCGTATGCGGCGGAAGTAAAAAATATAGTAAAACAGTTCCCGTCCGTCAGGGCGGTCGATGACGTCAGTTTCTCCGTCAACGAAGGCGAGATTTTCGGCTTCCTCGGCCCGAACGGCGCGGGTAAGACTACGCTTATAAGGATATTGACATGCCTTATGAAGCCTACTTCGGGCCATGCGAATATAAGGGGCACGGATGTCGTCAAACACCCGTCGCTCGTCAGGCGCGAGATCGGCGTCGTCTCACAGGCGCTTACCAGCGACCTCGACCTGACGGCTTACGAGAACCTGAATATCTACGGGAAGTATTTCGACGTGCCGAAAAGTGTGCGCAAAAAGAGCATTGACTACCTGCTCGACAAGGTCGACCTTAAGGACAGGGCCAATGACCTTGTCGCGACATATTCCGGCGGCATGAGGCGCCGTCTCGAGATAGCGCGCGGGCTCATACATAAGCCGTATATCCTGTTCCTCGACGAGCCTACGATAGGCCTTGATCCGCAGTCGCGGCGCGTAATTTGGGACCTTCTCCAGAAGATACGCGAGGAGACGAAGCTGACGATATTTATCACGACCCATTACATGGACGAGGCCGATGTCCTCTGCGACAGGATCGGGATAGTCGATTACGGCAAGATCGTTGCGCTCGATTCGCCGGCCAACCTGAAAAGGAACATCGGCGGCTTCGACATCATCGAGGTCACATTGGGCAACGCCGGGCCGGAAGTCATGGAAAAACTGAAATCGATAAGCTTCATCAAGAACATCACCGAGAAGGACGAGAGCTTCCGGATATACGTCGAGGACGCGGCAAGATCCATGCCGGCGCTCTTCGAGGAGTTCAAGAAGATGGGCGTCACGACGCAGTATCTTGCCATACACGAACAGACGCTCGAGGACGTCTTCATACATTATACGGGCAAGACGATACGGGAAACGGAAGCGCAGAAGGTCAGCTTCCTCATAGGCGCCGGAGCCCCGAGGCAGATGCCGGGAGGCAGGTTATGAGGGCGCTTGCGGTGACAGAGAGGGACTTAAAGAGGTTCATACGAAACCCGTTCGTCATAATAGCGAGCATATTCATGCCGCTTATGTATCTTATCATAATGGGCAACTCGTTCCAGGGCGAACTGAAGCACTTGCCGGTCCTTCTCGTAGACCAGGATAAGGGCCCTTACGCGCGGCGCATCGTTGAACTGATGCAGGCGCTCGAGGACGGCCCCCGTACGCTCGAAATAACGAGGGAGAACGACCAGAAGAAAGCCGTCGACATGGTAAGGGACGGGTTCTACAAAGCGGTCATAATAATACCGCCCGATTTCAGCAGGGACGTCGTCAAGAACGTGGAGCCGCAGGTCGGCCTGCTGCTGGATAACACCGATTCGATATCCGCGAACAGCATCTCGGGCGTCGTCTCGAGGGCGACGGCTTATCTCAAAACGGAGTATACGCCGGTCCGCCCGGACAGGTCGAGGCCGCAACTGCGCTCGATAGAGCTATACAAGAAGATAGATTATGACGCCTCGCTTGTCCCGGGCATTATCGTCATGGCGATATTCATGGGCACGACATTTACCGGGGCGTTCAGCCTTGTCATGGACAAGTTCCTTGGGATCCACGAGAGCTACCTCTCTACGCCGCTTACGCGCTTCGACCTTGTCGCCGGCACGATAATGAGCGGAGTTCTTATCACGACGATCATGTCTATAATTGTCATGGTGGGCGGCCTTATGATAACCGGCATAAAACTCGCGGGAGGCGCGAACACTTTCATCCTGTTGCTGGCGACGATGGTCCTTACCGCGCTCGGGCTTTTGAGCATGATATTTACGGTCCTCGGAAGGGCGGACCATCCGAGGATAGTCGGCGTGCTGGTAGGTTTCCTGAACGTCATATTCTATTTTCCGAGCGGCGCGGTATACCCGATAGAGAGCCTCCCGGGATGGTTGCGGGCTTTTGCGACGGTGAACCCGGAAGCTTACGCGGTCCACGCATTCAAGGAATTAATACTTAAGGGCTCCGGTTTTGTCGCGGTGCGCGGCGACCTGATGTTCCTCGCATGTTTCACCGTATTCATGCTGTTTTTAGCGACGTTGACGTTCAAGAGGACTATGTGATGGATCTCATTAGGAAGATCATAGCATTCTTTACGGTACTGGCCCTGATGGGCGGCGGAATAGGCTTCCCCGAGGAGCTCCATGAGCTCCATGAGCTCCCGGAGCTTCCGGTCCTGTCCGTCGACGATTGTGTCAAGGCGTCGCTCGCCAACAACCCGAAATTGAAGGAGGCCGTAAGCAACGTCGATTTCAACAGGGCGATGATCGGCGCGGCAAAGTCCGCCTATCTTCCGCAGGCGTCCACGAACCTGGATTACACACATTACGATACCTCTAAGATAACATTGGGCCCGGGCAGCGAAGCGATGGCGTCGATGAGCGGTTTCGCGAAAAGATATAATACCGCGACGGAATCGACGGGAGTCGAACAGCTTATCTGGGATTTCGGAAAGACGCTGAACAGGATAAAACTCGCGAAGGAGAACCTGACGTCGGCGCAATGCGCGTTCCTCGAGGCGCAGGAGAACACGGCATTGCAGGCGAAGACGGCCTATTACGACGTCCTGAAGGCGCAACTGATGCTTGAAGTCGCCAAAGAGGACCTTAAGCAGTCCCGTGTCCATCTCGACAGGGCCGAGGGGTTTTTTGAAGTCGGCTACAGGCAGAAATACGATGTAACGAAAGCCGAAGTTGCCGTATCCAACGCGCAGCTCAGCCTCGTCACGGCCGAAAAGGATCATAAGCTTGCCAAGGCGGCCCTGAACAATGTGATGGGGAATAAGGATAGCGCGGATTTTGCCGTCGAAGAAGTCCCCGGCATAGAATTTACCGATGTTGACGCGGACCGGTCGCTTAAGACTGCGATGGAAAACCGCGTAGAGCTCTTAAAATTGCAGTCGCAGGCGCGCGCAGCGCAGACCGACCTCGAGGTGAAGAAGAAGGGCAACTGGCCGACCGTCTCCGCCGGGGGCGCGCACCAGGTCAGCGATACCGACACCGAAGGCGTCGGCAATGTAAAGAGCTGGAATGCAGGCGTCTCAGTGAATTTCCCCTGGTTCGACGGCTTCAAGACAAAATCTGAGATAGAGGCCGCTCAGGCGAGCCTGAAGATGGCGCAGTATGCGATAGAGGACCAGGCCCTCGGCATAACCCTGCAGGTCCAGGACGCGATATTAAGTTTAAGGGAAGCGAAAGAAAGATTTGACCTGAGCGAAAAACTGCTGCAGCAATCCACGGAGAACCTGGAAATTGCTAACGCGCGATATGAAGAAGGCCTCGGTTCCATAATAGAAGTTACCGACGCCGAAACCCAGCTCGTCTCCGCCAAACAAAGCCGCGCGTCGGCGATCTCAGGGTATCTCTCCTCCCGCGCGAAGTACGAAAAATCCATCGGCATAATCTCCCAGTCGATCAAATAAATACTTTAAAATGGGCATTTTGGGCATTATAATGATAGTAATAGCGATCGTGGTATTGCAGCTTCCAGATCGGACCTCACCAAAGCCAAAGAGATCGATCCCGGATTTCTTGGAGAACTTCATAAGGTATCAGGAAAAGAAAAATGAACAAAAAAGAAATTATCGATAAATACAAGCAGACTGTCCAGCCCTTGGGGGTCTACCAGATAAAGAATATAAAAAACGGCAAGATATATATCGGGAGCGCAAAGGACCTGCGGGGAAGGATAAACAGGTACAAGTTTCAGCTGGAAAATGGTTCCCATTCAAACGAAGAGATGCAAAAGGATTATAACGAGGCCGGCGCGGAAGGATTTTCCTTTGATGTCCTGGACTATTTAAAACCAAAAGAAGACCCTAATTATGATTACACCGAAGATTTAAAAGTACTTGAGGAAATATGGCTGGATAAGCTCCAGCCATATGGTGAAAAGGGATATAATACCAAATAAAAATAAAGGTAATGGCCGTTTTAATGATGACGGCGTTCGTCGCCGGCTGGGAAACGATAAAAGATGACATCCTTAAAGCTATAATATATACTGACGAGTGAAAAGTGGTAGCCAACAGGCCGAAATTACTTTTACATGTTTGCTGCGCGCCGTGCTGCACATACCCGATAAAGCTCCTGCGGGATGAGTTTGACGTCGAGATGTTCTTCTATAACCCGAACATCCACCCTGCCGAGGAATATCAGGCGCGGCTCGAAGAGGCGAGGAAGTACGCCGAAAAGATCGGCGTAGAGTTCCACGAGTACGGCTGCGATTCCGACGCGTGGTTCCGCGCGACGAGCGGGTTGAAGGATGAGCCCGAGGGCGGCGATCGCTGCGAGGTATGCTACAGGATGCGGCTCGGAAAGACGGCCCGGTTCGCCGTGACGAACGGATTCGATTATTTCACGACGACGCTTTCCATCAGCCCGCACAAGGATGCTGGGATGATTAACGGTCTGGGTGCGATCATAGCGGATATGTTCGGCCTGAAGTTCTATACGGCGGACTTCAAACAGGACGGCGGGTTCAAGAAGTCGGTCGATATGTCGAAAGAGGCGGGCCTCTACCGGCAGAACTACTGCGGTTGCGTCTACAGCAAAAAGGAGAGATGATGTTCGATCTGAATAAATTGGGAGACCTCTCGAAGATATCGGGCCAGCTTGACAGGGTCATATCGCTGCTGGAGAAGGGGTAGCGTGAAGAAATGCCCGTATTGCGCGGAAGAGATACAGGACGACGCGGTAAAGTGCAAACATTGCGGCGAGTTCCTTAATAAGGAACAGCGCAAATGGTTTTTCAAGACCTACGCGTTCGTTATAGCTTTCCTGTGCATCGGGCCCCTCGCGCTGCCGATGGTCTGGTTCAACCCGAATTACGGCAGGACGAAGAAGATAAATATCACGCTGGCCGCGCTGGCGGTTACGGTCCTGATAGGGATAGTGTTCGCGAAATCGCTCGAAGTCGTAACCGGTTATTATAAACAGTTAGAGGATTTGTTCCCCAAAAGGTAAAGGAGGCAATGAAATGGCAGACATAAAAGACCTGAAATCGAAGGTGCAGGAAGCTTTGAACAAGATACGCCCGATGCTGCAGGCGGACGGCGGGGATATCGAGCTTGTGGATGTCGTCGGAAAGACGGTAAAGGTTAAGCTCAAGGGTGCCTGCGGGTGCTGCCCGATGTCGCAGATGACGCTGCAGATGGGCGTACAGCGCGCCGTCAAGGAAGCCGTCCCGGAGATAGAGAGCGTTGAAGCCGTATAAACAAGGATACCGCCATGAAACAGGTCACCGTATTCGGGCTGGAGGATTGGGAGAAGGATTATCTCGCCCCGCTGCTTAAGATACCTTCCGAGATATTTTTCTGCCGCAAAGGCCTGAGTGTCGAAACGGCGTCCAAGTTCAGGGACAGCGAGGCGATCTCCGTTTTTATCGGCGATAAGGTCACGCCGGAGATATTAAAGCTCCTGCCGGCTCTCAAGTTCATAGCGACGCGGTCCACCGGTTTCGACCATATAGACCTTAATGCCTGCAGGGAGAGGGAGATACAGGTCTCTAACGTCCCGACTTACGGGGAAGCTACCGTTGCCGAGCACACCTTCGCGCTGATCTTATCGCTCTCGAGGAATATACATAAGGCGTACGTGCGCACCATAAAAGGCGACTTCACCCTCGAGGGGCTGATGGGTTTCGACCTCAAGGGCAGGACCCTCGGCGTCATCGGGGCCGGCCATATAGGCCTGCATGTGGTCAAGATGGCCAAGGGTTTCGGAATGAACGTCCTCGTCTTTGATACAAGGAAGGACTCGTTCCTCGAGGAGATAATGATGTTCAAATACGCTTCTCTCGACGAGCTCCTCAGGAGCTCTGACATCATCACGCTGCATGTTCCTTATAACGAAAAAACACGCCACCTCATAAACATGGATAACATCAAGGATTTAAAGAAAGGCGCCCTTATTATAAACACCGCCAGGGGAGGGCTCATCGAGCCCGACGCGCTGACATGGGCCCTTGACCGGGGGATAGTCGGCGGAGCGGGGCTGGATGTCCTGGAAGGCGAAGAGTTCATAAGGGAAGAGCGCGAGCTCTTGTCCAGGGATTTCCCGGCCGAGACGATGAAGGCCCTGCTGCGCAACCACATACTGATGAAGCGGGATAACGTGGTCATAACTCCCCATATCGCCTTTAATTCGCGCGAAGCGGTCCAACGGATACTCGAGACGACGGCCGAGAACATAATTGGCTTCCTCGATGGCAGGCCCCGCAATATAGTTCTTTAGGCGCGGGGAATTGTGCTTGACAAAGCGATAGGCGTTTAGTATACTTCCTAGGAGAAAGGGGGAAATGCATATGAAGAGCAGATTGCTTGCTACAACGATCTTGGTATTGGTTGTGATCGGTCTTTTGACCGTCGGCGCGCCTACATACGCGCAGGATGCCTGGAAGAAGTTGGGCCGCGGTGTGGTCAATACCTTCACCGGATGGCTTGAGATCCCGAAGGGCATAGTTGATGAGAGCAAGGCCAATAACGTATTCACCGGCCTTACAGTCGGAACCATTAAGGGTTTGGGCTTAGGTCTTGTACGTACCGGCGCGGGCATTTACGAAGCTATCACGTTCCCGTTCCCGATACCCGAAGGTTACGAGCCGATAGTAAAGCCTGAATTCGTATATTCCGCTGAATAAGTAATATATTGTAGTTGAAAGCGATAATATTGCGGGGCCTTGAAAAAGGCCCCGTTTTTGTTATATTTGACATTCGACACGTGAAAAATTACCCTTGACAAACATAAATGCATGTGGCATCATATAGGCAACCTACTTATTAACAACACCTTATATACCTATTTAAGAAAGTCCCCTATTACTAAGCTCCATTATGGTAAGGGAGAAGTGTTGTTTCGTACTTTCTGTATTATGATGGCCATATCTGCAGTTATTCCGGGGTTTGCTGGCGCAGACACATCGGGGGGTTCAAAGGTGCTATTGGAAGGTTTCGAATACTTAAACCAAGGCGACCTAACGAAGCAGTTCGCTTCGAAAGTGTGGGCCGTCTCCGCCGATTATGAGATAACATTCGAGAGGGGTTCATCCCGCTCCGGGGAGTCCTCTATGGGCCTGGTATATAAGCCGTCCTCGGGCTCCGGATATGTGAAGATACAAAAGGAATTTCCCGCCTCGCTAAACTGGAACGACTTCAAAGGGATCTCCGTTTATATTTACGGGGACTCGTCAAATAATGATATCTCGGTGAAATTCAATAATGGTTACGGCGATATCTGGCGCTCCCCGTGGCTCAAGGTCGACTGGAGCGGCTGGAGGCCGGCGAACTTCGATTTTTCGGAATTTAAGCTTGATCTATTCGACCCGGACGGCGGCCCAGGCAACAGGTCTATGATGCTGGGGGAGATAAAGGCCTTCGCGGTGGCCGAAAGGGGCGCGGGGAACTCAAAGATACTTTTTGATGAAGTAAGCCTGGTATCGGACAAAGAGATAAAAGGCATAAGACTGGCGGGAGAAAATGAACCTCCCGCCAATTGTATTTTATGGGGCATCGAGGCGCCGTGCGGTAAGGCGATAAAGTATGCGGTGCCGAAAGACTGGTCTGAGTCCAGCGGCATCTCCTTCAGGGTGAAGGGGGACATGTCGGGCCGCGAGTTCGCGGTCATGGTGACCGACAGCGACAACGAATGCTACAGGACCCCGTGGATAAAACTTGCGTGGAACGGATGGAAGAGTTTTTATTATGATTTCGACCTGTTCATCCGCGAGTCGTGCGGAAGCGCCGTGAACGGGGACGCGGCCTTCGGCCAGAAAGGCGTAAGGGAGGTGTCTGTTATCATAAGGGGGAAGAAGCCGTCAGCGGTATCCCTGGATAGCATGGCATTGTCCTGCTCGAGGGAGGTCCGCCACTCGGGGGTCGAAGGATTGAAAGGCTTCTATTCGAACGGCAAGGTATATCTCTACTGGGCTCCTTCCGAAAACCCGTTCCTTACGCACTGTAACATATATAAAGGCGGTTCGATTATCGGAAGCACGAACGGACAGTTTTATTCCGAGAACGCCCCTTCGGCGGATGTGGCATACGGTTACGGCGTAACCGCGGTATATAGCGACGGGTACGAAAGCGGTTCGAGCGAGGTGAAGGTCATGGCATCGCAGGCCCCGCGCATATCACGCGGGGAGGAAGTGGCCGTGAAGGGGAACTGGATATATGTGAGGGGGAGTAAATTTTTCGTAAAAGGCGCCGTCTACGATCCGCACAGGTCCATGGAGACCGAAATAGCGCGCCTTAAGCAGGCGGGGTTCAACACGATAGTTGCCGCGGAACCGCTTTCCGAGCGCGACCTTATCATCGCGGAAAAGGATGGGCTTATGGTGATCCAGGCCCTCGGTGTCCCGGGAGATGTCGCTTTCGGAGACGGAGAATCGCTCAAGTATTACGCCGCGCGGGTTAGGGAGATAACCGAATGGTCCCGGCGCCACAGTAATATCCTCTATTATCTGGTCTTATCCGGGATAGAACCCGGTTCAGTGTTGTCTTCGGGCCCGGCGAGGGCAAGGGATTTCCTCAAGGAACTCGCGCGCGAAGCCAGGATGATGGACCCTGACAGGGAAGTATCCGTTGCTTACGGGGAGTCCTGCGATTATCCGCAATTGCCGGTATTCGGCATAGCAAGCGTGGTTTTTAACGCGCCGGCGACCGAAAGGCCGATGCCGGGCGATTACGCGAAATGGTACAAAACCGCACATGCAACCGACAGGCCCCTTATCGTCACGGGCATAGGCGGCGGGCAGGGCATTAAAAAGCTAGACGGGATGATAGCGGCCGGCGCTACCGGTGTCTGTATGGCGGAGCGCAGCGCCGCGCTGAGCAGGGTCTTCACTGATTTCTGGCCGCATTATTCGAAGGTTTCCCGCAGCGGCCTTTATGAGGGCTCCTCCGAGCTTGAGATAACCACCGACAGACCCGCCTATACCGCGGGGCAGAAGCCTAAGATATCATTTGCGCTTAAAAGGGCGGGGAATATGCCGGTGTCAAACGCCGTTATCGAATATTCAATAAAGGACACAGGCAACAACATTTCAAGCGGCGCTGCCGCCAGGACAAACACATGGGGCTCTTATAAGTCGTCGTTCACGCTCCCGTACAATACCGACGACACGGTCTTATCGGTATTCGCCGTTGCGGTCACGGCCGACGGGAAGAGGGTACCCGGCCTTAGGCATATCGATGTCTCGGAGAATAAGTCCCTTAAGGAAAAATTCAAGGCGGAGGTGAAAGTTTATGAGCGTCCTCCTTATGAGATCAGGCGTTCCGCCGCGAAAATAAAGATAGACGGTTATCCCGAAGAGTGCTGGAGCGTCGCGCCGGGCATCACGATAGGCAATTCGCGTACTGGCAAGCCGGCGTTAAGGTCGGGCAGCTGCGCGGGAGACAGGGACCTTTCGGGCAGCGTTAAGCTGCTTTGGGACAAGGATAACCTGTATCTTTTCGCGGATATTAAAGATGATATGCCTATGGTCAACAGCAGGTCCGGGAACAATATCCGTAACGGCGATGCGGTGGAGATATTCCTCGGTTCGGACCCGGACAATCTCCCGAAGGAGGGTTATTCCCCGAAGGATTTCCAGGCGGTGCTTGGATCGAACGAAAAGATGTGGATATTCGGGCAAGCCGACGGCGGGACGAGGAATGCCGCGCCGGCAGGCTCAGAAATAACAGCCAGGAGGACCGATGCCGGGTATGCTATCGAAGCCAGGCTCGCGCTGGACAATTTCGGATACGATGATTTTTCCGAGGGCAGGGAACTCGCGCTCGATGTTGCGCTTGACGACGCCGACGGGACCGGCAGCAGGGAGTGCCAGATGACCTGGAACGGCGCCGAAGATAATGACAGGAATTCGAGGTACTGGGGCAGGGCCGTTTTAAAAGGGGGCCTGTAGAGTCTGGTATTGATTTTGGGCGCTTTAAAGGTATAATTGTGTAGGTGCTTAAAGCGGTTCACGTTAACATATTTACGCTATTTTAAGGAGGCTTCAAATGGGGGTGAAGGTTAGGGGGATTTTTTTATCTGCGCTCATAATCACGTTTTTAACCTGTCCTTTACTACGCGGTGTTTCGTGGGCTGAGGTGAAATCCCTGTTTGACCCGGGCACCGAGGAGATAGTCGACTATGCTAAATACGGCGAATTCAAAGGCGTAGGTACAGAACAATACAAGTATGAGATAAAAGACAGGAAAGGCCTTTCGGCCGCAGTCGGCGAGGGCATATACCCCAGCACGAGCGTATATAAGGATCCCGGTTACAGGGAAGCGCAGGCCACCGGTAAAATGACCGGCAGCCAGTGGGAGTTCGTAAACTACGACGACCAGGTCCTTACATTTTATAAGTGGGCGATCGCCAGCGAAGAACCGGGTGTAAAACTGCACTATACTGCGGTCGCTCTCGCGAAGGCCGGTTATACGCTCCAGGCTATCAAGGCGCACTACGCGGTCCTGGTAAATTTCCCGAAGTCCGTAGGCTGGACGTTCTGGCATACCCCCCTCTATATATCAAAGATGTCGCTTAACGAGCTCGAATACCTGGTAAGGACGCATCCGGAGCTCGGGATAAAGTTCACTGAGGCAAAGATAACCATAGAGAATTCGTACGATAACGAGATCACGAACGATAAATTCATCATAAATCCGGGCAAGCTGGTCAAGGTCAAGCCCGAAGAGGTAGTTCCCGCCAAGGTGGACCTGTCTAAGCTGAAGGCCGTGAAGACCGTGGGCGGCGACCATGTCAAGCTCGTTAAGTTCGAGAACGGTCACTGGCAGCTGCAGGTCGACGGCAAACCGTTCCCGATGAAGGCCATGGCGTATTCGCCGAATAAGATAGGGCTCTCTCCTGACAACGGGTCGCTCAACGTCCAGACCGACTGGATGATCGCCGATTTCAATAAGAACGGGAAGGTAGACGGCCCCTACGATGCTTATATCGACGGAAATAAGAATAACAAGCAGGACGCCGGCGAAACCGCAGTGGGCGATTTCCAGCTCATGAAGGATATGGGCGTCAATACGATACGCCTCTACCACCACTCGACAAATAAGGACCTGCTGAAAGAAGGATACGATAAGTACGGCTTCATGTACCTGATGGGAGACTTCCTTGGGATGTACGCCGCGGGTTCGGGCGCGGAATGGTACTCGGGGACCGACTATACCAACCCGGAACACCGGAAGAAGATGATGGAGAGTGTCCGCCAGGTCGTTGAGGAATATAAGGACGAACCTTACATACTGATGTGGGTGCTTGGCAACGAGAACAATTACGGGTTCCCGGGGACGCCCGAAGTCGAACCGGGCATGGGCTGCCGCGCGAAGATACAGCCGGACGCCTATTACGCGTTCGTCAATGAAGTCGCGAAGATGATAAAATCCATCGACCCGAAACATCCGGTCGCCATCTGCAACGGAGAGACCGTATACCTGGACTACTTCGCGAAATATTGTCCCGATGTCGACGTATTCGGCGCGAATGTCTATCGCGGCCCCAACGGTTTTGGCAGGACATATTGGGAAGACGTGAAGGACCTCACGGACAGGCCGTCGATAATCACCGAATACGGCTGCCCTTCTTATGTAAAGGATAGCCCCGAAAAGGGCGAGCATATGCAGGCCCTGTACCATAAGGGCAACTGGGAAGATATCGAATTCAACATGGCAGGCTCCGGTTTCGGCAACGCTCTGGGCGGTGTCTGCTTCGAGTGGGTAGATGAGTGGTGGAAGGCGGGGCCTCCCCCGCAGCTGGACCCGGCCAAGCAGGAATGGGAAGGCTGGGATTACAAGGCGAAGACGAGGATACCGGGTAATTTCAGGGGGCCGTTCCCGGACGGCTGGCTTCATGAGGAATACCTGGGCGTAGCGAGCCAGGGTGACGGCGCGGAAAGCCCGTTCATAAGGCAGCTCAAGGAATCGTACTTCTGGTATAAAGAAAACTGGACAAAATAAACGAAAGGGGGTTGGGCGATGAAGAAGTTGGTAGCGGTAGCGGTGGTCTTGGCGGTGCTCACCGGCGTGGCCGGTGTTTCGTACGCCGAGTTCAAGAAGTTCAACGTCTACACTGAAAGAAGCGCAAGGGACAACCATTATATCCCTTCGGGCTGGATGGGCGATTACGGTGATCTTAAG